>JAAYUT010000289.1 GCA_012517485.1 Candidatus Atribacter fermentans | reverse complement strand
GTACAAGCATTTTTCTTTTGCCACAAAGTTGCGAATGCCTACGCCAAAGTCGCCCTGGAAGAATTTATGAGGCTGGATAAATGCAAGTATTCCGTTTGTTTTAAGCATCTTATAACCAGCTTCGGTAAACAGAACATACAAATCCCAGTTGCCTTTTTGTGCCGACACATAGTTCTTTTTTGCATAAGGTATCAATGCCGGAGTAGCTTCCTGCACTCCCTGAATACGCAAATAAGGAGGGTTGCCAATGATAATATCGAAACCATTGGAAATACCAAACACCCAATATCCATCGTACCATTCGGCATGAGTATTTTGGTCGTAAGGGTTCCAGTTTGATATTTGGTCGGCAGAGCCGGGAGGAAATCCTGTTTTTATCAGTTCATCGCTAATTTTTTTTCGAAGCTCGTTGTCCAACTGCCTGTATTTTCGTTTGGTTTCTGGCGTTCGGGCAGTAAAATATTTATGTCTGACTTCCTTTAATTGCTCTTCAAGGTCATAAACACTCAAGGGTTTAATAATATTTTCGGATTGTAAGCCAATTAACGTATTGGAAGCTACAAATTTCGTTTCAAGGTTGGGTAAAGGGCGAATACCAAGGTTGTCGCGGTTTTTATCTTCATTTTGGTCGCAAACCAGCGAAATAAAGAAACGGAGTTTGGCAATTTGCACCGCAATGGGCTGAATATCTACCCCATAGATACAATTTTCGATTAAATAGAGCTTACGGCCATAGTCGGAAGCATTGTAATCGAAGGTTTCATCAATATCCAATAAACGTTTTTGCCGTTCGTCCTTGTCTCCGATATTGAAGGCTTTCTCGGTTTCCGCAATGGCTTTTTGGCGTTGTAATTCACGCCACAGCGAATTGTCCTTATCAAGTTTTTGGAGAATATGCACCATTTTTTGAAGCATGCCCATAGGGAAAGCCCCGGAACCACAAGCAGGGTCGAGTATTTTACAATCATTGATGGCTTTTATGAGCAAGGCTGTATCTTTAGCATCAAATGGGTTTTCTTCTCTATTGTATGTGAGTAATAAACGCAAATTCTCTTCGAGTTCAGTTTCTTTACCAACCCAATTGCTGCTATTTATCTTTTGCTCGAGGCTTAACTGGCCTTTCCGGGTTTCGTTACCAAACAACTCAGTCTGAGAACTGCCAATTACAGACACTCCGGCAGCTTCTTCGAGAAGTTTGTTTTTCAAATAGGCGACAATTGATTCGTCCACCATGTAATTCACAATTTCACGGGGAGTGTAGAACGAACCTGTTTGTTTCCGGGCTGTAGTTTTGGTTTCGGGATTGTAGCTTGCCAACAGGTTTTCGAATACTTTACCCAACAATTCGGGGTCGAGGGCTACTTCAATCTCATAAGGCGTATTTTCTTCAATGGTAAAATTGTAGCTTTTGAGAATCTCAATTAAACCGCGTACTTTGGTGTTTCCATGGTTGCTGTCGCCATAAGCACGGTTAAGGTCGGCATGTTCGGCACCATCAAAAAACAGGTAGTCGGGAACGGACAAACGGTTTTCGTTGGTGACTTTGTTTGAAAAACAATCAATACGAACTTCATTTGGTTCACCCACGTTTTTATCAAGGTTCTCGAACAAACCTCCATTCAGGAATGGAATTTCTCTTGTGAGTTCAAGGAAACGGTTTTTGTTACTAAAGAATCGTTCGTAACGATAAAAGCCCTGTATTCCATATTGGCGATTTACAAACTTTCGTTTGTCGTCACTCATCTCCGTGTTGAGTGTGGCAAAAAAGAGGTTTTGCAAAATGGCCTTGTAAAATGTACTTCCTGTTTTATCGCTGTAATTGAGTATTTCTTTTAATTCCTCTTTGTCGAATAATTCATTGGGAATTAAACCTTTTTGTTTCAGGAACCACACAAACATTAAGCGGGTAATAAGACGAATGGTAGATGTGGCGTTGCGTACTTCTTCGTCCGGCTCAAAATCTTCGGGAAATTTAACATTCTGTAAAGCCCAGAAATACCAGTTGGACAATTCGTTGTAAAACTCTTTGGTAAGTGCTTCAACTGAGAAAGCATCGACAACATCATGGAGGAAAATTCCGATTCCACTTTTTTTTGCTGCCAATTCAATGAGACGTTTAGTAGCTGTATTAGCAGTAACATTCCTACCTAGGACATACGTATATCGCTTGGGATTGGTCTTGAACTCTTCATAAGTACCATCGTCCTTGAATCTTGACTCCTTGCAAATGAAGGATAGGCGGTAATCAGATTTAACTTCATCATCAGGGATATAAAAAGCTAAAATACCGTGATTATTAGCCTGGTCAATAAACTTAGAAGTAAGGTTGTGAAAACCAACTTTTGCTTTGGTAATGTCTCCTTTTTTTACAGCAACTTCAAGTATAATGATTCTCTTGTTATCGGTGAGTGTGATTTCTCCTTTCTGGTGGATATGAGAAATCTTGTCGTTATTATTTTCGATTGAAACAATGCTGCTTTCGAAGCTGCATTGAGGGAAAACATAATCAATTACCCTATGCCACTTTGAGAAGTCGTAGGAACCGGTCAATACTTGTTTTAACTCTTTTTCTTGCATAGAATAATGAATTGTTAAATATTAAAACTCTCACTGATAATAATCTCAGGCTTAAACTCTTTGAGGTTAAAAATTGGCTGTAAAACTGGGGCAATATCTTCCTCAATTGCTTGTAACGGGTATTTTTGAAGTATCTTAATAACTTCTTCCAAAAGCAAGGCTTGTTTTATAGGCACAGTTTTAACGGCTTTGGCAAGTTTATTCACATCCCTTTGCAGGTTTTGAAACTTACCCAAGCGTATTGCCTGTTTAGCATTTTGCAATAGCTCCTTTTCCTCCGGGTTGACAACCTGAATGTTAGAAATTGCATCTAAAAATGACAAAGCCTTTTTCTCATTGGGGCCTTGTGTGGTATCTATTTTTCTCTCTTTACTTTTTTCTTCCTCTAATTTGTGAGCAAATAACTGAATTGCCTTTTTAACCTGGTCGTGGTGATATTCATTCAGGTCAATTGCCTTTTCAGTTACTTTAGCGAAATATTCCTTTTCTGCCTGTAAGAAAGTAAGTTCATCAACCTCACCATTTTCCCTGACTAATAAAAAAGCATCCCTTTTTTCGTTTCTGATGAAAGTGATGGTTGAGTTCTTTAGAACCGGGCTTTTCCTACCAACTCTTGCCCTGGTGGGCATATTCTTTATTTGCTTGAACAAATCGGGGTTATCCTTTCTGAATTTTCGCAACTCCAATAAGATTCTTAATTTCTCGTCCTTTTCTTCATTCACCGTTTTATCAAAAAGTCCAAAACTTTCAGTTACTTCATCCTGTGAGTAAATCTGGCTGTCTTCACCCATCGCACTGTGAAAAGCCTGTAACTTCATGATTGCTTTTTTCTCAAGTTCAATATCATTGTTCACTTTAGCAGTGGGGAAGAAGTTGAAAACGTAAATGTTACTTGCTTTGGAACCAATCCTGTTTACTCTGCCAATGCGCTGCATCAATCGGGTGCTGTTCCAGGGGGTATCGTAATTAACAATAATGTTTGCCCTGTGCATGTTTATCCCTTCGGCTAAAACCTCTGTACTAATGACCATATTATAATCGTCCTTTTGCTCGGTAAGAGCTATATTGGCATCAAAGTTTGCTTTAACCAGAGGGAAACGGTCTTTTCTGCTGCTGCTGTCAACAACAAGGATTTTTTCAAAACCTGCTTTGGTCAATTCATCTTTAAGATAAAGGGTGGTTTCCTTGGATTCTGAGAAGACTACAAGCTTTTGCTCCTTATTAATAGACTTGTCAAAAAGTTTTTTGGTAAGATATTCTTTGAATATTTCAAGTTTGGGGTCCTGGTCAACCATATCCCATTCTTTTACCATCTCTTCCAATAAGGTTTTATCCTTTCTCAACCCACCAATAAAACCCGGTTCAAAATCTTCGGCCGTACATATCTCAATTGTGGGGTCTGAATCTGATAATTCTGTAAGAATGGTGATTAATTCATCCTCCTTTCCTTCATTGATATAATCATTCACACCTACGTTAGGAGCAATATAAATCCGGTCATTATCAAACATTTTTACCATTGCATTGGTGGCCTCCGAAAACCTGCGCAACGATTGTCTGAAAGCATAAAAACTACTATCAATGCGTTTTACCAGAAGAGTTTTCATAATCTTGGCCAACTGAGTAGAAATCAGGTCAGCTTTTTGGTATTTACTTTTCTTATGAGGTTTTAAATATTTGATGGCTTGATACCGATTGTATGTTAATCCTTTAGTCGGATGGCTTAAATACAATATGGTCTTGTCGTACAGTTCATCTAAATATTCGTCTAATTGATAGTAGATTTTCTCGGGCTTATTTACTGCCGGGAATATCACACCCTGTTCCTTTAAGTCTTTGGCGTATTCCTCGTTCTCAATCAAATCGGTTCTGGTTCTGCGAACTGTTAGAGGTTCGATTACCTTTACCCTGATTTTTTCATAAATAACCTTCACGGCAGCACTAACTTTTTGAATGTCCGGCTCATCCTTCAGTTTCTTATAGGCATCAATCTGATTTCTGAAAAAGTGCTGCAGGTTGGATATTTCCAGAGATGAATTTTTTGAGTCCTGGAACAAATAAACCAGGTTCGCAATGTCTTCTGGTCTGTTATTTAGCGGGGTTGCCGAAATCAGCATTACTCGTTTTTGTTCATAGGTATCATTGTTCAATCTTTTCCGTGTGTGCGATTTACATATGTTCTGCAAGTGGAAATACATTTCCGCACTATCACTTCTGAATTTGTGGGCTTCATCAACAATTATCAGATCATAATCGTGATGCCTGGTAACTTTGTGCAGACTGCCGGAGGTTATTATTTTATAGTTGTGCAGTCCAAAGCTATAAAGTGTATCTTCCCAATTTTCCTTTATTGCAGGAGGACAAATAATTAAAGTTTTTGATAAATAGGAAGGGAAACCATTGGAGTAAAAGAATTTCTTTGCAATAAGCGTAGCAACAACCGTTTTGCCTAATCCAACCACATCTGACAGGAAGAAGCCATTATGCTTCATCATTTTATTATATCCATCGGCTACGGCATCAACCTGATAGGATAGCTTCTTGAATCCATGTGGTAAATCCTGAATAGAATTGGGATCAAAGTCAATGCTTCTGCCAAAATACTCCACAAGGAATTTCATATACACCTCGAAAGGAGTAAACTCATTATTAAGATAAGTTTCCTTTTTAAGTTTTTCAACAAAATCCTTTCCTATCTCAATACTCTCATTCCATAGTTTATTGAACGTTTCGGTTGCAAAATCAATATCAGTGTTTTCTCTCAATTCAACATTAAATTCAAAATTCCGTTCAAGTCCATTATCGGTCAAATTACTTGAACCGGTTATGACTGAACCATATCCGTGGTCATGTTTTTCCTGTTCCCTAAATATGTATATTTTGGCATGCAGGTTTTGATTTGGATGAACTTTAATTTTAATTTTTCCAGTCACTAAGTCTTGAATCAGTTGCATCATTCCATCTTCAACCTCTTTGTCATACTCTGCTTCTTGAATATTTTTTTTGATTTCAATGAAAAAATCATCACGACTTTTTGCGGGGTCTTCAATGAAAAGTAAACCACGTTTGTTCGCTTCATAAATTAGATTGTCAATGTTAATGCCTACCAATATTCTAATCTCAGCAGCTTTTTCAACAAAAGGTCTAATCCGGAAATAGCCGGAAGCTCTGAAGTATCCGACCAAAGCATCAAAAAAATGAATGTTTCTATACTTAAAAATCCCCTCAATTTTACTGAGGAGTGTATTTTCATTTTCGTTTGTAAAAAACTTCGTTGACATCTATTTTCCTTTCTTAATGTTTTTTGATACTGTCTTTAATGCTTCATCTGCAAAAGGTTCATCTTTAACAACATCCATAACCTGGTCAGCCAGCCACAGAGTAAGTAATTCCTGTTCACTGGCATTGAGAATTTGGGCTAAAAGAGGTATCTGATCCTTTTTCAGTTGACGGTCACCTCGTTCTATCTTACTGATAACCGAAGTGTCCATGTCGAGTTTTGAGGCAAGTTGACGTAAAAGCATGTTTTGCTTAGTCCTGAGTTCTCTAATCCGTTCACCAAAATGTGTTGCCATTATAATAATATTGTCTTGACAAATATTGGCAAAAATAAACATAAAAACGGAAACACAGAAAGAAATATTAACTGCAAACTTTGCAAAGCATGCAATCCTGCAAAGTCAGATGAAAAACCTTAAAGCTTTGAATAACAGCCGTATTGTGGCTGTGTAAGGTACTTTCCGGAAAGCTCTTTGAGGAGGTTATCAACCGAGCGGGTTGATAAGTTGTACTTTTTGCCTAATTCAATAGCTTCGGCTCTCTTAAAATCAGGAGGCAGGGCATTAAAGAACTTGCGTTTGTTGTCACCGGAACGAAAAACAGCGTTATCCGTTTGCTTTGGCAGATTATGAAACATGAGCAAACTATGCTGTAGATAAAGGTCGGCAAGGTTTACGGCTGTATCAAAGTCAGCATCGGTGCAAAAAGCTGTGGTTGAGGTGTCGCCATTCTCAAATTTGCGGAGTGCGGTAAAAATCATGGTCAGTCGAAATAAAACCAAACCAAGACGTTTTACAATGCTGCCGGCATCATCCCCGGTAAAGGTGGTAACTTCAATCAGCCAACGGCTGCAAATACTGTTTAAAGTCTGCCATTGCTGTTGAGTAAGCTCTATTGTTGTGGGATATTGCTTCAAAAACTGAATTAACTGAAATACCTGATCGGATAGTGTATTGAAATGCTCGGTAAGGTTGATACTGCTTGCATAGGGTGAAACATCACGCCATTGCTGCTCCACTTTGTAAGCATAAAATATAAAACGGCTGAAAAGACCGTCCTCGGCTGATGCAATCAGTCCGGTT
>JAAYUT010000288.1 GCA_012517485.1 Candidatus Atribacter fermentans | reverse complement strand
GGGATTTAAGGGGGGTGTGCCTTTCTCTTTTTGTTCAATTTTTTACCCATTCCTTTATTTACAGGGTAGGCTTTCATTAAATATTCACCGGAAGGATATATGGATAGAGATATTCAACACCGAATGTATTGGAATGCCGGAGTAAGAAAGGAAAAACGAAGAGAACGTCATATTGAAAAAAAGGTTCATACTGATTTAGTTTGGATGGAAATCAAACCCTATTTGTATTCTGGGATGAAAGTTCTTGATGCTGGGGGAGGGTATGGTCGATATAGCTTAGAAATAGCTCGAAGAGGATGTGAACTGACCCTTTTGGATATTTCTTCAGCTATGCTTCGTGAGGCAAAGAATTTAGCTCAAAAAAGTGGAATTCATTCAATACGTTTTGTTGAAGGAAAAGTCCAAAATCTCCAGCAGTTTTCCGACCAATGTTTTGATTTAGTTCTCTGTTTAGATGCCCCAGTATCTTATGCCTACCCTGATCATTTCCAAGCTATTCAGGAAATTTGTCGGGTAAGTCGGGAAAGAGTTATTATTTCAGTGGTTAACCGATTGGGACAGCTTCCGATCGCAATAGAGTTGGAAATGGGCTGGACTGGTTCCTTAAACCAAACCCGTTCTTTTTTAGAGAAAGGGAATTGGGATCATCCGGAAAAATTACAACACATTGAAAGCCGATTTCCTTTTTTAAGTCGATATATTTTCCCACCACTCCATGCTTTTCTTCCTCAGGAATTGATTGATATGATTATCGAACAAAATTTCCAACCAGTTCGAATAATGGCAACTGGGACATTAGCTCGATTACTCAAAACCAAGACTTTACAGCGTATTGTGAATAACCAGAAAGCATATCAACATTTTTTGGAAATGAGTCGAGAGTATGATTCACAATTTGAGGTGCTAGGAGTCGGTGCTCGTTCTGCTTCAGGTTTATTCATAATAGCCGAAAGGAATAAAAATGGATCGAATTTGGAAGAAGCTCACTCTAAAAATAAAGCATGAGTCCTATCGTGAGCAGGTTTATTGGTGGTTGAAAGATCAGAAACCTTATGGTTTCTGGGAAGTAGATTGCTTGACCATCATCGCCTATATACAAAATTGGCCTGAAGAACCTTTTCCAAAATACATCATTGCAGCAGAACGTGAAGAAGAACCAGATGAGGATTGGGCTGAGGAATGGCGTAAATACTTTAAGCCGATAGTTGTAAATGAAGCTATTCTTATCCGTCCCCCTTGGGTGCCAGCAATTCCATCCATGATTGATTTGGTTATTTATCCTGCTTATGCTTTTGGAACCGGTGATCACCCAACAACTTTTTCCTGTATGGAATTCATATCCCAATTTTTAAAACCAGGGATGAAATTTTTCGATGTTGGCATGGGTTCAGGGATACTCTCACTTTTAGCTATTCGTCTTGGAGCTGGAGATGTTACTGCTATTGATGTTGATCCCTTGGCAATGGAAGAACTGAAACGTAACTGTGCTTTAAATCAAATCCCTTTGGAACGGATTGATTCGAAAAATTGCGATCTTACCGGTGTGCAAGGTTCTTTTGATTTTATCGTTGCGAATATTGGAGCTCAATTTATTTTTGAAAATCTCCCCCGTTTAAGTCATATGCTTCTTAGGTCTGGTTATTTAGTATTATCGGGTTTCCAAGTTGGGGATATCCCTCGGATTCAAAAGCATTCTCAAATGGTTTCTCTCGAGATAATAAAATCAAGCGAGAAGAATAATTGGGGTACTCTCCTTTGCCAAAAAATAAGCTAAAAATTCTCTGCTTGAAAAATAATTGTGTCGTTCAATCTATTTATTTTTTTTCAATCGTTTTTCATAGACACATTCTTGTTTTTTTGACTATAATAAGAACATACTATTTTAAAGCAGAATGAGATAATTTTAGCATTAGAAATCAATTTATTTGATTGTTAATTCAATTTTTCAAACTGTCATTTTGTCCATTGATTAAGAGTATATGAATTATAAATTTTTTGAGCTATGATTTGGGCATTACGAAAGCGAGGTGTCGAATTGGTTGAGAGTTGCTTTTGTTTATCTCGGGAAAGATAAAGCCTTACAACACAGTACACGGTATATGATTCATACTTTTGAAAAATCAGGTCATACCGTGAAAGCTATTGAAATCGAGGATGTATCTTCACCTATTAACTTAAGACCATATGATATAATTTTTGTTGGTGCGTCAGTTGTTAGCGCTTTTGGTGGCAAGATTTCCCCAGAGGTGGTGAACTTTTTAAAAGGGGTAGTTGGGATGGAGGGAAAGAAAACGGTTGCTTATGTCCGACCCTCCTTATTTGGAACCGATAAAGCTCTTCGGCGCTTAATGGCAAATATGGAATCAAGTGGGGCATTTGTTATTGATTTTCAAGCAATTAAGAGTGATCGAGATGCCCAGATTCTATTAGATAGGCAATTAAAAAAAGGATAGGTCAATTCAGATGAGTAAAGAAAGAGAAAATATAAGAGCAATGTTTGAGGAGATGTTTTTTAGTCCTCTCACCAATTTTTTTGGACCGCAAGTCAGTGAGGAAGTACGAAATCATCTTTCCCAAGCTCGTATTGAAATACTAAAAGCAATGAAAACTTTTATAGAAAGCGAAATAGATAAACTTGAAAAAACGGTCCATGAAAAATAATCCTTTTATTTTGCAGCAAGAATTTGATTAAGAAAGCCCTCAACTTAAACATTGAACCTTTGAAACGCGAGTAAAGAGGGCTTTCTTTTGCTATGATTTTATTCTCCAATCTCCTTGGCAACCGCCTTGAGATGCTTCAACCCTTGAACTGCTAATTCTTCACCTGATTCAGCTAATTTTCTCCAAATCGCACATTGACGGTTGAGCTCTTCGAAGCTGGGATCAAAGGATTCAATGACTAACGGTCCAGAATAGTTGATTTCTTTGAGAGCGAGAAAGAATTCTTTCCAGGGGACCAGGCCAGTACCAGGAATTCCTCGATTGTTTTCACAGACGTGGACATACCCTAAATACTTCTTCCCACAAGTTTTGACTGCCTCCCGAAAACTGGTTTCTTCTCGAATCATATGGAAGGAGTCAAGATGAACTTTCACATTATCAAAACCAACTTCCTGGCAATAGCGGACCGCATCGTCAGCAATGTTTAAGAAATGGGTTTCAAAACGATTCACCGGTTCAACACAGATGTTGACTTCGCTCCTATCCTGAGCATAACGAGCAATCTCTTTCATGCTACTGATTGACCAATCCCATTCTTGTTCAGTTCGTGGTTTTCCGCTCAGATATCCCCAAGCAGCATAAACAACTCCCCCGATGATTCGAGAACCCAACTCAACATTGATATCCACCATTTTCTTCATGAATTGAATTCCGTTTTTCCGAATAGTGGGATCAGAAGATATCAAGTTGGTTTCTTTGTTCAGGGTGGTGGTCGTGACTACTTCGAGGCTGGTTTCTTGAATTTTTTCTTTGACCAGTTGGGTAGGAAAAAGGTCTGGTTTACTAATAGAAATATCCAGAACTTCAAAACCAAGCTCTTTCGCTTTCGGAATGACCCAAAGGTCTTTTTCTGAGAAAGCTTCACTCCAAATAAAAGTATCAACTCCAAATTTGAACATTGATAGGTAACCTCCTTTAACCGTGCCAAGGATACTTTTAATATTCTACCATTAATTATCAAAGAATGAGGAATAAGAAAAGCTATTGATCGCAATAATTGAAATGGTTATGCTGTAGAGACAAAATTTTGTATAATA
Source organism: Candidatus Atribacter fermentans (assembly GCA_012517485.1). Classification (GTDB taxonomy): domain Bacteria; phylum Atribacterota; class Atribacteria; order Atribacterales; family Atribacteraceae; genus Atribacter; species Atribacter fermentans. The sequence continues at coordinate 468 of JAAYUT010000288.1, read as the reverse complement.
AATGAAACCGAGAATTTTTTCAAAAGAGATAAAAGATGAATGAGCATAAAATAACTGGTTAAGATTCGCTTTTCGATTAATTGAAGGGGGTAAAAAATGGGATATTGGGCTGTGGTAGAAAAAAGGGATAAGGGATTTTATGCCCGTTTCCCTGATATTGCTGACCTCGAGGTTCGGTCAAAAACCATAGAAGAAATAAAAGTTCTTCTCAAAGAATCGTTATCTGAATACTTACAATCCTTAAACAAAACCGATAGACCCCAACCAACTGCACATTTTAATCCGACTGTTCAAACCACTAATCCCAAAAAAATTCCACCCAATGTTTTTGAGTTTCTCTATATCGAAACTGAGTGAGTTCTATTTCATTTATTTGGTACTTTTTAAGCCAACTAATTCGATAAGAGCAGCAGCGGCGGTTTGAGGTCCATTCATTTCCTGACCAGCGATTCCTAAACGTGTTCGAAT
>JAAYUT010000287.1 GCA_012517485.1 Candidatus Atribacter fermentans | reverse complement strand
TCTGAACCTCTCCCCCAAAACAGTCTCAATCAGTCTGAATGGGAGGAAAGATTAAAAAGAAAGATGGAGGAATTCATTCATGATGACCGGTAAGAAGCACGATTGGTGCTTGGTTGGTTTCATCTGGGTTTTTGTGGTGGTGGTTTTTCATTCGACGGTTGAAGCTCAAATCAATAAAATTGAGCTGAGCATTGAGGAAGTTGCTGACCAAAAAACCCCCTATTTGAATTATCCGGTGAGCGTTTTAGTTCAAGAGAGTAGCGGTCTGGTATTGATTAGCGACTGGGCAAACGATCGCCTCGTTATAACCGATCAAAATGGAAAAACCCAAAAAATTATCCCTGGATTAGGAGGTCCGGTAGGGATGGTTTATGATTCAGCCACCAACCGCATCTATCTGACAGAGCAAAAAACTAACCGGATTCGGATATTGGATGGCTCTACCTTTTCACCAGTTGGAGAACTCAAAATTCAAGGAATAACTCTCAATGAACCTCGGGGACTCTGGATGGATAATGACCGCAAAATTTATCTGGTTGATACCATGAATTCGCGAATTGTAATCTTTGATGATAAAGGGACTCTAATCAGTACGATTGGGAAAGAAGGAATGGGAAACGATGAATTCTATTATCCACGGGGAGTCTCAGTTGATTCCCAAGGGAGAATATGGATGACTGATACTCTCCATCATACTGTGAAAGTATTTGATTCAGCTGGAAAATATCTTTTCCGCATTGGGAAAGGTGGGAGTGGTCCAGATGAATTAGACCGACCTCGATATGTCGTTGTAAAAGATGAAACGGTAATTATTTCTGATTATCGCAATAACCGTTTGAAGATTCACAATACTCAAGGCGAGCTGGTAGGAATAATTGATAAGATTGGTGGTGATCATCTCCTCAACCCTGAAGGATTATGGATCGATAGGAGCGGTTATCTTTGGGTTGCTGATTCGGGAAATAATCGAGTTGTGAAGCTGGATATGACTTTTTTAATGAATAGAGAAGCCTATTTAGCGTCTCTATTGTCAGAAGATAAGATCGATGAATTTTTAAGAGAAGCCGCCACGCTTTCAACAGAAAAACGCCAGCAACCTGAAATAAGGGCTCTGTTTTACGCTGCTTACCAAAAAAAAGATGACTTAGAAAATATGATTGTCGAAGCTGAAAATCTCTGGATGAATGACGAAGAAAACCGATCGACCTGGTCAGAAGAATTAGGAAAGCTTTACTACCGAAAAGCGACCCAATCCCGGGTAACCCAACCAGCTGAAACAGTGAAAGCCTTATATCGAAAATCCATTCAATATGGAAATAAAAAAGCGTATATCCCTTTCATATGGACGTCATTTTTGATGTTAGGTGGATCCAATCTTTTTCTCATTATCCTCTTAATTATGCTTTTAGTATTGCTGTTTGTGTTATATAGAATTCGTATAGCCAGGACTCGGAGGTGGTAAGAAAATGGAGAGACTGCCGGCTGTTGCCGGTTATTTTTATCCAGAAAATAAAAATGAATTAGCTAATTTGATTCAAAAAGTTTTTGAATCAGAAATCGGAGCTGCTGGAAAAATTGATCAGGATTTTCCAACTACGATAAATGGAGTGGTTTGTCCTCACGCTGGGATAATTTTTTCTGGTGCGGTTGCATCCTGGGCTTATGCAGTTCTTTCACTCACTGATCCTATTGATACTTTTATTATCATCGGACCCAACCACCGAGGTTTGGGGAGAAGAGCTTCGCTAAGCTCTGCAGAGAGCTGGATAACCCCCCTGGGAAAAGTAGAGGTTGATCAGGAAGCAGTCAATTTCTTGATTTCGGCTTCATCAATTTTTTCCATTGACGATCGAGCCCATCAATATGAACATTCTTGTGAGATACAAATTCCCTTTCTTCAATATTTTATTCCCTTTTCTTTTAAAATTTGTCCAATCTCTCTTTTAGACCAAACCTTTGAGGCCGCAAAGGAAATGAGTCAGGCAATCATTAAGCTTTCTCAAAAAAAGAAAATCGTAATAATCGCCAGCACCGATTTTACCCACTACGAATCCGATACGGTTGCACGGGAGAAAGATTTGATTTGTATTGATAATATAATTCGTCTTGATGGAGAAGAATTCTTTCATTGTATTCATCGGAATCAGATTTCTATTTGCGGACCAGGTGGGGTTGGCACTTTGATTGAGTTTCAAAAGAATCGTCATTCCTCTCGAGGCAATCTGCTTTGCTATGCTACCAGTGGTGACATCAATGGTCAGTATGATCAAGTGGTAGGATACGCTGCTATCGCCTTTCCTCAGTAGTTATTGGGTTTTTTAATTTAGTTTGTTTTGCGGTACCTTTCCGAGGAGGGAAATTGTTCAATTCATTTCCCCATTGAGTGGGGATTTAGGTGGATATGCCTTTCATTTTTTATTAAATTCAATTTTCACCTTTTCTGGTTTTTACTGGATAGGCTGTCATGCCACGTTATGGCACGAGGTGAGGATGGAAATGCTTTCCCCCTCACCTTCATCCTCTCCCACCAGGGGAGAGGAAAAGAAAGAAGGAAGATCTCCCACCAGGGGAGGGTGAAAGAAAGAAGTTCTCCCATCGGGTGAGAAAAAAAGAAACTGACTTCTTAGGGAAAAGCAGACACAGGAGTGGAAAAATTTTAAAAAATTTATAAAAAATACCAGTAGGGGATCTTGACAGATGAGAAAGAATAAAATATTATAGTAAATTGTCGGTTATTTCATTTTGGTCTATCTTGATCCGATTTGTCGCAAATCTTTACTGAGTGGGTGTTATTATTATCTTACAAATCGATGATAAAATCAATCGTTTTGTCCTCTTATTTTTTTTACCTGTTCATTGTGAATTTCATACATTCCACATTTTAAACTTACACCGTTTCGCCACAGTTTAATGAGATGATGAAAAACTGAGTAGTTTGAAGGGTAATTTCTTTTTT
>JAAYUT010000286.1 GCA_012517485.1 Candidatus Atribacter fermentans | reverse complement strand
TGCATTATATCTTTTGAAGTAGCCCACTCCATAAATAACCAGGCAGCTTCCTTCCGCTTTGAAAAGTTACTCATTGCCATCGACCAGTACCAAGCTTCTGAAGCACGACCAGCTTTACCAGGCGGGCAAAGCGCATAACCAACTTTGCCGGCAACTTGGGAAGAATCTGGATTTTCAAAAACCACATTCATATGGTCGGCATCGATGAAAAAAGCATAATTTCCAGCCGCAAATCCATCCATGCAATCATACCAATCAAAATTCGAAACTCCAATTGGACCAGCGTCCTGAAGAATTTTAGCACACCATTCAAAGGTTTCCACCCCTATAGCATCGTTCCCAACAAAATTCATATTTTCATCAAAAAACCGACCACCTTCACTGTAAAGTTTTTGAGAAATCCACACTAAAATTGGTCCCTCATTACGGATTCCACGAGCCACAAATCCCTTAATTTTTTTACCGGCAAAAGTTTGATCATTCAGCTTAACTGCTGCTTCATATAGTTCATCCCAGGTCTCCGGAACTTTCATTCCTGCTTCTTCAAGAATATCTTTTCGATAAAATAAACAATAAGCTTCTTCTTGACATGGAATATGGAGCAAATGCCCTTCTCCTAAACCTTTTCCAAATTCTCCTGTCCATCTGGCAGCAGCAATCATATTCGGGAAGAAATCATTAATGTCATAGGCTTCAGCATCAGTTAGCTTCGGATTATTTAAAAAGTCATCGAGTGGTTGCAACCATCCCGACGAGTAATATTTCCAGCTATATCGTGGACCTGTATTGAAAATATCATAAATTCCAGCCCCAGATGCCAAGTCAACCAATAATTTTTCACGGAACTGAACTTCTGAGAGTACTTCAAATCCGACATCTATCCCTGTCAGTTCTTCAAATTCAGGAATGAGCGGAAGCAACGAATCAGTCATGGGATGACGTACCATTCCAATCTCAATATGTGTACCTGCAAACTGTTTCCAATCGATTTTCCAATCTTCAAAGGCAGCAATAGCGAGTGTAGAAAAAAGGAGTGTGATCGTTAGAAGGACACCGATACCAAGGATAAACGAAAATTTCCTCATATCAACCCCTCCAATTTATTAATAATTATATATTAAATGAAAGTCTCGTATGAAGTCAATCAAATAAATAGTTTCATAACTTCAAATATTGTAATATAGATAATTTCATGGAAGAAAAAATTTTATAATTTTCTCAACTTTTAATAAAATCTATGTTTTATTTTATTAAATACCTACTTAGATCAGTTCTGCATTTTTTTATGATGATCAAGTTTCATAAAAAATATTTTTTTATTGTTCGGTTTTTTCTCTTTGGGCCATTTCCGCAGCATTAAGAAGTTTTTGATAGAGCTCATAGGAATTATAAGGATTAGGATAGAAAGAAACCAAATTGAGATTTTTGCTTTCGGTATTAACAATCTGAATCTTATCGCCCTTTTCTATAAAAATCGCTGAATCACTCTCAATAGGATATTCCTGATCGTTACAAACAAATATTCCCTTACCCGATACAATAAAGACAATTTCAACTCGATCCCGATACCGATAATCGGTTTTGCTGAAAGGATAAATAATCGCTTGAATGAGATTGCATCCACACCCTTCATCAATATCTGGTGAAAATATGATACGGACTTCTCTGTTAAAAGGCTTAGGGATTTGTACCCCATTCAGTTCATGGTTTTTTTTTATTTTCATACCGATTAATCCTTTAATAGATCCTGAATAAAACAAATAGAATGAATTAATAATCGGTTAATCTCATCGATTGGAAAGATTTTTTTTGAAACTTCAAAAGGTCCCCATTGGTTACTTTGGAAAAAATAAGGAATTTCAATGGTGACTGGAATGATCCGACCCTTTGTCTTAATAATTTCTGCTAATTCAAAAAAGTTAATCTCTCCTTTTCCTATCTCACCAAAGCGGAGCACTCCATCGATAAAATAAGGATCTTTGAAATGAATCGTTTCGATATAATCAATAGCGTTCTGTAAATCAGCAGCTATATCAATCTTCCCTTTCTGGGCATAATAAATATTCCCAGTATCATAAGTCATCTTAATGTACGGAGACGCTATTTCATTTATAATTGGTATCCCTTCAGTGCCTCGAGTAATTAAGGTATTAGACATTTCGGTTTCAAGACAAACCACCAAGTCCAATTCTCGTGCTTTCTTTTCAACTCTCCGGATATGCTTAAAAAATTCATTTTTACTTTCCATTGGACTTTCTCCGGTAGTAATATATTTCGCACCAATTTTCTTAGCAAATTCCATTTTTTTGAGAAATAATTCCACCTCTTCTTCATTGATTAATTTTACATGCCCACTAAAGGTAAGAGCTTTGAGATGATATTGATTCAATAATTGAAGAAAATACATGGATTTTTGAAGGTCTTCCTCGTTTAAATGAGTAAGGCCATACTCATTGACCACTCCCAAAGGTGTTTTAATATAATCAATTTCAACATACTCTGCACCAATTCCATGCAAATTTTTAAAAACTTGATCAAAATCATATCCTTGATAACTCACTAACCCAACCGCTATTGGCCAGTCCATAGGGTATCCCCTCATTTAATAAGTTCATCATAAATTTTTTTGATAACGAGGTGTGGAGAATCCTTATCCATCGATTCTTGAATCGGAAATTCATCGATCTTCTCTGCCAATTTGGCTAATTTCTTGGTGATATAAATGCTAGTAGAAAATATTTCAACTGGATTGCGGTGCTTAGGAGTGACATCTAAAGCAATCCATCCTTGATAATCAATTTTTTTCATCATGTAAAGAAATTCAAGGTAGGATAATAAATTCTTACTCCCGGATATGAGGTCCCAATCCCATTTCCCATCATTATCATTAATATGAATATGAAACAATTTGTTTTCTCTTGCTAAAATGGTCATGGTTTCAGCCGGATTTTCTCCGGCCTGCAAAGCGTGTCCAAAATCAAGAGTCACACCCAAATTAGGAACATTAGCTTTGAGACAAACATAAAGAGCATTAAAAGCCGTGCTCACCAAATAATGAGAGAGTGGTTCTTGAAATTTATATTCTATACTTATCTTTACATCGGGATAGGATTGGGCTATTTCTTTAAATCCATCAATAAGATATTGCCAACTTCTTTCGTAATCAACTTCGAAGTGATAGTCATAACCGTCTTGAAGAGGACAAACAGTGACTAAATTTGCACCCAGAAAACGAGACATTTCAGCTCCTTGAGCAATATAATTAACAGCTTTCTTCCTTGTTTCTTCCGAAAGTGCAGTAAGAGATCGTTGATTCCAAAACATCTCACCTTTAATATCGACGTTAACCGCAGCTCCAATTAATCCATTCTTTTCAAGCTGAGTTTTGGTCTTTTGTTTATCTGTGAAATCATAAGGATAAATTAGCTCAACACCCTGATTTCCTTCCACCTGGCTTATTAAACTCAGTTTTTCTTCTAAGGTTTTTACATCATGATAAAATTTAAACCGATCTTTGAGTTGTCCAAAAAAACCTGTTATTGCTGCAAATTGTAATGTCATGATTAAACCCCCTCTGAAATTCAATTCAGAAAAGTTCTTTCCAACTAGCCATCTTTTTATTTTCTTCGCAAATGAGCTAATGTAATTTCAATATGTCTTCTCATCGCTTTTTCAGCTTCTTGAGGTAGCTTTTTACGAAAGGCTTCCAAGACTTGAAGATGTTCATAATAGGTTTCTTGCGGTGGACGAATCAGTCCTTTGATTAGAAACCTGGAAATTAAACCGGATCGAATAGTAAAATCCTTTAGGTCCCGATTGGGACAGATTTCTGAGATATAGGTGTGAAATTTATTGTCTAATCGACGATATTCTTTTTCATCCATTGTTTTATATGCTATTGTAAAGCTCTTTTCTAAATCTTCAACCGCTTCATTGGTAATAACAAGGCAAGCATACCGAGTAGCTAAGGGTTCAATGCATAATCGTATTTCAAATATTGTCACCAATTCTTCCTGAGACAGATCACGAACCTGCATCACTTTGGTTCGAGGGTTAATAGTTAACAATCCTTCTGTTTCAAGAATTCTTAATGCATGCATGACCGGTGTCCGACTAATACCCAATTTTTGGGCGATCTGTTCTTGAACTAACTTTTCTCCAGGTTTCAAATTCCCCTCCATAATCATTTCCTTAAGGATGGTATATGCCTCTTCAAAGAGGTCTTTTTTTATGAGAACCAAGTTATAGGTCTCCTTTCTCCTTTCAATGATCCTTCATTGTAGTAGCATTTTTCTTTGTTTTTCTTTTCTAATTTTTTGCATGACTATATCAAAGGTAATGGCGGCAATAAGAACCATTCCATTGATGATTTGATGCCAATAGGTAGATACGTTTAACATAACCAATACATTGGATAAAAGGCCAATAAAAATGACGCCGAGGAAAACACCAAACATAT
>JAAYUT010000285.1 GCA_012517485.1 Candidatus Atribacter fermentans | reverse complement strand
TCACTTTTCCAGCTCTTTCATAGAAACTGGCTATTCGGCTTCCCAAATAAGCTGGAAAACCTTCATCTCCAGGCATTTCTTCTAAACGTCCAGAGATCTCTCGCATGGCTTCTGCCCAACGGGAGGTTGAATCAGCCATCAAGGCAACGTTATAACCCATGTCTCGGTAATATTCAGCAATAGTAATTCCGGTATAAACCGAGGCTTCACGAGCAGCAACCGGCATGTTCGAGGTATTGGCGATCAAGACCGTTCTTTTCATTAAAGGCTCACCAGTATAAGGATCGATTAATTCGGGAAATTCCATTAAAACATCAGTCATTTCGTTTCCCCGTTCTCCACATCCAATGAATATAATGACATCGGCATTTGCCCATTTAGCCAATTGATGTTGAACAACAGTTTTGCCGCTTCCAAAGGGTCCTGGGATACAAGCAACTCCTCCCTTAGCGATAGGAAAGAAAAGGTCAATAACACGCTGACCAGTGATAAGTGGTTCTTCTAAGACAAGTTTACTGGCAAAAGGGCGACCAGTTCGAACTGGCCACCGTTGCAGCATGGTAATTGATTTTTTCTCTCCCCCGTCGGTTTGGATGGTAGCAATTGGTTCTGTAACCGTAAAGGATCCGGTTTTTATTTCAATTAAAGTTCCTGAAACTCCTGGAGGAACCATAATTTTATGAGCAATTGTAGTGCTTTCTTGGGTTTCGCCTAAGATATCTCCAGATTGAACTTGGGTTCCGTTCGTGATCAGGGGTTTGAAATCCCACTTTTTCTCTCGATCCAAAGCTGGTGCTTCTACTCCCCGTGCAATAAAATTTCCAGAGGATTTTAGGATGACCTCAAGAGGTCGCTGGGTTCCATCAAAAATGTTGGAAATTAAACCAGGACCAAGTTCAACACTCAATGGTTCATGGGTCGTCTCAACTGGTTCACCAGGTTGGAGGCCAGCGGTTTCTTCGTAGACCTGAATTGTTACTTCTTGATTGTGAATCCCAATAATTTCACCGACCAATTTCTTGGTTCCAACTTTAACCATATCGTACATTTTGGCATCGGAAAGATTTTGAGCAATAACTACTGGACCATTTACGCTCAATATGAATCCATTCGTTTCTTTTTGCATGTTCATCATTCCTCTCCCTGAAGCATAATATTACTCCCAATGGCCATTTCAACCAGATGAGAAATGTATTTCGATCCTTGACCCATTTCATTTGGGTTGGTTGGTATTCCCAAAATGGCTGGTAGGGCTTCAGAGCGTATATCTTCAAATTGTTTTTTTATTTGGTTGTAAAATTTCCATTCAGAAAAAATCATTGAGTATTTTTCTCTTCTCAAAGTTGGTAATATATTATTCAAAGCTTCAAAAGAATTCACTGAGAAAACATCAAATCCCATTCCCCGAAAACAAAGGGAATTTTCTTCTCCACCAACAAAAGCAACTTTTACCTTACTCATAGTAACACTCTCGCAGTTTCCTTTTTATTTCATTCTCGCTGATCAGAAAATACTTCCCATGTAAAATAATCCTCAGGTTGCGGACATCGGTGAATTTTGCATAGAGAAATCCAAAAACTGGTTCAGGTCCAAACGCCTGTATCCGGTAAGGACGAAGAAATTTCATAAGGTAATTATCCATGTTCTTTTCCATTTCAGATAGAAACCGTGGATCATTTTTATATTCAATATCATGGGGTAGAAGTTCTCGAAAACCGTAGTAGTTGATAGTTTCTTCGACTTTTTCATCTGCACCAGTAACTATCTCAGCTAAGTCTTCAAAGCGAATGTAGGGATTTTCCCAATAAATTGATCGAAACAGATCAATTTTGGTTTGTTGAAATTTTGCTCGCAAAGCAGACCGAAGATAAGCAAACATAAAATAAGCGATCAACCAGTTTTTGATTACCTTGCTTTCACAATTATTAGCTAAAGATATTACTTCCACGAGAAAAGCACGATCCATAATGTTCTCGATGACTTGAGCATTACGGACATTTTCATATTCATTTAGAGCGGTATCGATGGCTTTTCGATAAACATCGTTAAGATATTCATTCCTTTCGCCGGTGATAAAACGAAGAACACGTTTCCACTCAAAACTGGCAGGATATTCAGTGTCATTCGGAGATTTCGTGAGATGTCGCTTTAAAATCAGCTTCAGATTATTAAAGTCATAAATCATTTGGAAAAAAATCCCTATTGGTGCAATAGTTTGAACCTTAAGAATTTCATGAAGAGTATTCCAAAAGTGTTCCGTCAAAGCCCGATCAATCGAGCTGGGTTTTTTTGCTGCATTTTGAAGCACTTCATTTATATACGGTAGTTCTGATAGAACTCGTAAAGCCTGTTCGAGATCTTCGGCTTTTAAAGCATTTTCCAGCAAACGATTATTGAGAAGTCCTCGTTCCAAAGCACGAATTCTTCCGATGATATATGTATAGGCAGTAGCGTTTCCTGGACAACTTTTATTTTGAATTGTAGTCATTTCTCTGTTCCTTTAAAGAGCATTTGAGATATTTGACTTTCATTTTGTCGAAAGGCTTCCTCTAAAAGAGAATTTAAACTGAGATTGAGAATCATACCACCTTTTTTGAGTAATAACCCGCTTTCAATTTCCTGGGTCACGCCTCCGTAACGAAAGGAAGTTTTATTTTCTTGATTCAGTTGGTTTATGAATTTTTCTCCCAATGTATTGGCTTCATTAGGAGCCATAAGGATTTCTTCATCCTTCGATGTTGAATGATTTAAAATAATTTTGGTGTACCACTTTTTTGGAGATTGCGATATTTTTTTGGAAAAAGCAGCAGCAACTTCGGATTTGACTTTTTGATATGCTTCAGATTTAATTTTCCCAATAATACTTCTCCCTTTTAACTTGGCTTCGGCAAGCATGCGTTGGACTATTAACTGAGATTCTTTTGTCCGTTGTTGAATAAGCCGTTCTCTTTCTTGGTTTATTTCAATCTTCGCTTTTTCCAGAATTTTCTCAGCTTCCAGGCGGGCATTTTGCAAGATAGCATTTTGTCGACGTTGCGCTTCCTGCTCGATTTTATTTAAAATATCTTGAAAAGACATAATAGCCCTCTTATATTTTAACTGAGTTTAGGAGGAGAATAGTGGCTAATAATGCTAAAACAGCATAGGTCTCTACCATAGCAGGGAGAATAATCGCTTTTCCAGTTTCTTCAGGTCTCTTGGCAATCAAACCGATTGATGCAGCTGAAGTTTTCCCCTGGGATATTCCTGAAATAAGGCCGACAATAGCAATAGGTAAACAAGCAAATAAAATTTGTAGACCTTGAGCTGTGGTAATATCAACCGGTGTTCCACCAAAAAGGCCAAGTTTTAAGAGGACCCAAAATCCAGATAGTAAGCCATAAATACCTTGGGTTCCGGGAAGAGCTTGAAGGAGAAGGACCTGTCCAAATTTATTTGGATCTTCAGTCATTACTCCTGCTCCAGCTTCACCGGCAATTCCAACTCCTAATGCTGATCCAATTCCTGCTAAGCCGATTGCGAGGGCTGAACCCATTAAAGCAAATGCTACTCCATCAATGAACATAATACGAACGACCTCCCTTAAAATCCCGGTTGTTCTTACCGGACGGTTTTAGTTCAATTTTATAGAAAACGTATTGAAAATAATAATGAAACTATTCTTCAGTAAATTTTACATACTTGGTTTTATACTGTAATGGTTGAAAAGCTTTTCCACCATTCTCATAAAACTTCGTAAAAAATTCCACATAATTTAAACGAGCTGAATGAACGAAAGCCCCTAATCCACTCATAAGAATGTTGAAAACCGTAAAGCCGACGAAAATAATAATCCAGATAATCCATCCAAAGTAAGGTGATGAACCAAATAAACCAGCAATAGTTCTCCCCAGCATGGCGATGATAGTAGTCGTTAGGCCAAGAGCAAAGAGACGTGAATAGGATAAAACATCACCTAAATATGAAGTGATGCCATAGAGACTATAGAGACCACTAAAGATTCTGAGAATGATATTTTTCTTACTTCGACCCTGAGTGCCAACTAAAAACAACGCTGTTGCAATGACCAACCAAAGGCCGAAGGTCTTTAAACTTGGGATCATCGCCATTGCAATAATATAGATTACTATTGATAAAATAAAAAAGAACCAACTTAATTTATCATATATAGCATCACGATAGTTTTTTCTCTTCCATTCTTTCGCAAAAGCGATGAGTAAACCAACTAAAACCTGAATTATTCCTATTACGATTGATACAATGATCATAGGCAATGGATTATTAATAGGATTAATAATCATCAGCTTATTTTTTAAAGTCGTCATAAAACCTAAAAAGGACGGAAGATAATCGAAGGTATCACCCATCCAAGAACCAGTGAGAGCTCCAAATATCATTGAGGCTATGCCACCCCAGGCTAACATCCGGAAAAAGCGTTTCGATGAATCAGGCATTTGAATAAAATATGGCGCCATAAAACCGATCAAGGCAACAATCAGACCATAAATCGCATCACCCAAGCAAATCCCAAAATAAGTGAAGAAAAATATAGCAACAAAAGGAGTAGGATCAATTTCGGTATAGTTTGGTAATCCATAAAGGTTGGTTAAAACATCAAAATTTCGTGACCAGGGACCATTTTCCAAGGCAATCGGAACATCTTCTCCTGGTTCAGGATCTCTTTGAGAAATAACCCATTCCTTGCCGATTGATTTCATTCTTTCTTCAATAACTGGTATCGTTTCCTCAATCGCCCAACCGGTGATTAAACTGACATCATGGGTTTTGAAGATTTGAGCTTCAGAATTTCGCCGTTCTAATTCAGTCGCATAATAATCAAGGGTAATTTTTAATTCCGATTCATATTTTAAAAGAGATGTGGCTTCTTTTTCGGCATGAGCACGTTCTTTCTCTAAACGTTGAATTTTCTTTTTGACTGATTGGATAGCTTCTTTTGGGGTTCCTTCAAAAGCTTGAGGAAGAGAAAGAATACTAATTGATTCCTCAGTAAGCATAACTTCTACTGGCTCTATCAAATCTTGATGAATGATAAGGAAAGCAAAACATTTTTTCTCTTTTCCTGGAAATTTTTGAAGAGAGTATTCTTTGCCAATTTTTTCTAAACGATTTTGAAGTGATGGACATTGGGTTTCATTCATTTCAAGAAGATAACTTTTAACATAGCGAGTTGTTCCAATATCTTCCAATGCAATTGGAAGGTTTTCAATTCGATTCAGAAACTCCAATTGAGCATTGAGGCGATTCATCGAAGCACGAATGGTGTTGAATTGCTCCTCGATTGATTGACAATTTTTGTATATTTGATTATGGTTAAATACTTTGTTCAGAAACTCGCTTTTTTTAATTGGAATTGGTGTTGGGAAAAAGCTTTCTAAGAAAGATTGTTTTTCGGTTCGATATTTATTTATAAAATCGAGGCAGTAACGTACTTCGTTGATATTTCGTTCAATATCTTCTGAATGAAGCTCCTCGGGAAGATCCTCATTTTTAAAGTCTTGATGGGAAGTGATTTGTAAAACTCCCATATCTTGAAGCAAATCAAAAGTTTCGTCATGAAGAGATCGATGAATAAGGATATCAACCTTTTTCATATTTTTAATCGCCATATTCTTGCCACACCTTTTCCGAAAGATAGTGAACGACTTGAGGTATTCTCTGAGAAATTTCCTTTTGAAGAGCTTCGGCTTGCTCGTGATAGGCTTTCAGAATTTTTTCAACTTCACCTTCGGCTTCTTTGAGAATCCGTTTTTTGATTTCCTCAGCTTTCTTTTCAGCATCTAAAAAAGCTTGAGCATAATTTTGCTCAATCAACTTTTCGTTCTCAAGAAGTATTTGTTGGGCTTGCCTTTGTGCTTCTTTTAATTCTTTTTCTTTCAATTTTTCAATTTCACGAATTTTATCAAGGTCATTCGCAATCAATTGATATCCCTCCCGAGGGAAAACTTGGACTATATTAACAAAAGAATTTTAAATTTTCAACTCGATACGTTTTTATTCAGACTAAACATTTTAACATATTTTTTTAAAATTGAGTAAATTAAAAATCCATAATTTATAAAAAGTGAATCGTCAATTAGCTTACCCTCTTCCTTACCTTTTTCCATCAAGGGAGAGGGAATTACTAGTCGTCATTGCGAGACCTCGTTTTTTGAGGTCGTGTCAATCTCATGATTCATCTTTTATGATGTATTGAATTGTGATATTGAAAAAGATGAGATTCTCACGTCGTCTGGGAGAAGACACCGGACTCCTCAAAAATGACAAATTAGGTGGTAGAGATTGCCACATCGCTACGCTCCTCGCCATGACGGAACTGGAAAAATTCAAATCCTCCTAACACCTTTTGCTAAAGGGGGAAAGGGTTCATGGGTAAGAATATTCATCCTCAACTGGTGCCATGTAAGTGGCAAGACGGTCTATCCTGTAAATATTATCAAATGAATTCCTCCATTAAATAATTTTATTTTTTAATGATACGACATGCCATGGCATGTTGAACCTTATAGTTTTGGTCCTCAACTGAGTTCATAACCTGATATAAAGTTCTATGATAGAATAAAATAGAAATATAATTTTATTGTATGGAGGGTATTCTATGTTAAAAGCTATCGTTATTTACTATACCCGTTCTGGAACAACCAGAAAAATGGCAGAAACCATAACTGAAGAACTCCAAAAAAGGGAAATAACTGTTGATTTAATGACTCCAGACCAAGTCGATATTAAAAAGTTAGTCAATTATGATCTGATCATTCTTGGTACACCAACTTATTATGGCACCATGGCAGCAGAGATTAAAAAGCTATTAGATGACAGTATCCGCTTGCACGGCCGATTGGATGGCAAGTTGGGTGGCGCCTTTGCTTCATCGGCGAATGCTGCTGGAGGAAATGAAACTGCAATTCTCTCTATTCTCTCGGCTCTCCTTATTCATGGAATGCTAATCAAAGGGATGGCAGAAGGAAGCCATTACGGACCGGTTGCTATTCAATCTTTTGATGATCGAGCAGAAAAAGAATGCCGAGCCTATGCGAATCAACTTGCTGATTATTTAATGCTTAATACCTAAAGCATTATTTTTCAAAAAAATTTTCTTCTAAGATAAATTTTCCTAAACCCTTATCAGGGAATACTGGGTAATCACCATTGAAACAGGCAAAACAAAAATTCTCTCCTGGTTTGGATACGCTTTTTTTAAGACCATCGATGTCGATATAGCGAAGGCTGTCCAAACCAAGGAATTGCTTTATTTCTTCTTGATTCATACGGCTCGCAATGAGCTCTTCCCGAGTCGGAAAATCGATTCCATAATAACAGGGATGACAGTGAGGGGGTGAGGTCACACGCATGTGGACTTCCTTAACTCCAGCGTTTTTTAAGGTTTTGATTCGTTCTCTCGAGGTATTCCCTCTCACGATAGAATCTTCCATGATAATTATTTTTTTCCCTTTTAAAAGGCTTTTCATTGGATTTAACTTAAGCTTTACAGCAAGATTTCGGTTTTCTCGTCCCGGACGGATAAAAGTCCTTCCAACATAAGGGTTTCGAATCATTCCCATTTCAAAAGGAATTTTTGATCTTTCTGAAAAACCTAAAGCCGCATAAATTCCAGAATCAGGCACCGGAATTATCATATCGGCATCGTGATCTTCTCTTTCGGCAAGGACCCAACCCATTTTTTTTCTTGCTGAATAGACACTTTCACCAAAAATGATACTATCAGGTCGTGCAAAATAAATGAGCTCAAAAATGCAAAAAGCTTTTCGATGAGAATGGGCATAGAAAAGGGATCGCAAACCATTTTCGTCTATAATCAGCATTTCCCCTGGTTCGATTTCCCGAATGAATTGGGCCCCAATGATATCGAAAGCACAACTTTCGGAACTGATCAAGTAACCTCCGTCTAACTTTCCCAAAGCTAATGGCCGAAAACCCCAGGGATCACGGACGGCGATAATTTTTTTCTCGGTCATTATTCCCAATGAAAAAGCTCCTCGAATTTCCCAAAGTGCTTCTTTCACTGCATCTTCAAATCCATCGAAAGAACTTTGAGCAATCAGGTGGAGGATCATTTCAGTATCCATGGTTGATTGAAGAACAGCCCCCTGACTTCCTAACTTTTTCCAAAGGGAATTCGTATTGGCCAAATTTCCATTATGAGCAATGGAGACATTGCCAAAACGACAATCTCCTATAAAAGGTTGGATGTTTCTCAGTGATGATGAGCCAGTCGTGGAATATCGCACATGCCCAAGGCCAATTGATCCGGTTAACTTTTTTAATATATCTCCATGAAAAACCTCTGAAACCAAGCCCATTCCTTTATGTTCTTTAACGCCATGTTGATCGGAAATGACCATTCCAGCACTTTCTTGTCCTCGGTGCTGAAGGGAAAATAACCCATGAAATATTAATTCAGCAGCATTTTTTACTCCGTAAGCGGCAAAAATCCCGCATTTTTCACCAATCATAAATTCCTCCGTTTATGATAGCCTGATTTATTAGCCAACCATTCAATATCTGGGTTTTCGAAGTCCAAAAAACTCTTCTTTAAACATGGTG
>JAAYUT010000284.1 GCA_012517485.1 Candidatus Atribacter fermentans | reverse complement strand
TTTACCTTTAATTTGGTTCAATATTTGGGAGAAATAACTCAAGATGATTTCGTGGTTTGTCGTAATGATGAGATAACTCTCAAGGAAATTCAAGCCTTAAAACCGGATCGTATTGTGATTTCCCCAGGCCCAAAGGATCCAACTGATGTGGGAATTTGTAATGATGTTATTAGCTATTTTGCACCTTATATTCCAATATTAGGGGTGTGCCTTTGGCCATCAATGTATCGGTTATGTCTTTGGAGCTCGCATAGTTAAAGCGAAAAAACCCTGTCATGGGAAAAAATCTTCAATTCACCTTATTCCCTCTCGGTTGTTTCAAGGTCTTCCCGAGGAAATTATCGTTGGCCGCTACCATTCTTTAATTGTTCAAACGGATAGCATTCCTCCATCACTGCGAGTAATCGCCTGGTCGAATGATCATGAAATCATGGCTTTGGAGCACAATACCTACCCCGCATTTGGTGTTCAATTTCATCCAGAGTCAATTCTTACTCCATTCGGAAAATTGATATTAAGTAACTTTTTGGAGATAAAATATGATAAATCCTGATACCCCAAAAATCCTCAATTATTTAATGGGAAAAAATCATTATAGTTTTGAAGAAGCTTATTCATTGATGATGAATATAATTGAAAATCAATTTTCTGCTTCTCAAATTGGAGCAATTCTCTATGCTTATAGTCAAAAAGGCGAAACACCTCAAGAAATTGCTGGATTTGCTTCTGCTATGAGAACAAAAGCGACTCCATTTCCAATATCAAAAAAAATGATGGTGATTGACAATTGTGGTACAGGTGGTGATGGGAAAAAGACCTTTAACATATCAACAGCTTCAGCTCTTTTGGCCTATACCATGGGACTGAAAGTCATTAAACATGGCAACCGATCGGTCACCAGCAATTGTGGAAGTGCCGATTTTTTAGAAGCACTTGGATTTCAGATTAATCTTCCAGTAGAAAAGATGAAAAAATTCTTTGATCAGACCGGTTTTGCTTTTCTCTATGCTCCTCTTTATCATCCAGCCATGAAAGCAGTTCAACAGGTGAGAAAAGAGTTGGGTATTCCAACTATTTTTAATCTTTTGGGGCCACTAACCAATCCAGCTCCGATTACTCATAAGGTGATTGGGGTATGCAAACCGAACCTGGTCGATTTGGTCGCCCAAACGCTCCTTCAATTAAACGTTCACAGAGGATTAGTATTTTGGGGTGAGCCGGGTATTGATGAAGTGAGCGTTTGTGGAATAACCAGGATGGCTCTTATTGATAAGGGGAAAATACAGACTTGGGATTTTTCTCCTGACCAAGTAGATCTAAAAGTTCGTTTGATAAATGGCTTATCAGGTGGAAGTCCAGAAAAAAATGCTTATCTTTTTAATGAATTGCTCCAAGGGAAGAAAATAAAGGGGACATTAGGGAGGGCTCTTATCTTAAATACAGTCTTTTTAGTTTGGTTGTTTTATCCAGAAAAAAATCTTCGTGAAATATATCAGAGCATTGAAGATCGTATTCGATCAGGAGAAGCCTATAAAAAAATCCAAAATCTGATTGTTTTCAGTCAATCTTTTAAAAACGAAAAAGGAGAAGAGAAATGAGTGTTTTAGAACAAATTGTATTCGATAAAAAGCAAAGCTTACAAAGAGTTGAACCATATACTTTTAAAGAAATCGAAGCTATTGTTGCAATGGCTAAATGTCGTTCAAACCAATGGGTTGATCTTTTTAAACAAAAAAATGAACCAGAAATTATTGCTGAAATTAAATTAGGATCTCCATCTCGAGGATCGATTATCAGTCCTGAAGCGGTTCCCTATTATTTATCTGAATATCAAAGAGCTGG
>JAAYUT010000004.1 GCA_012517485.1 Candidatus Atribacter fermentans | reverse complement strand
CACTCAACAAGCTTCAAATAATATTCATCTTGTTATCACCGATGTGGTCATGCCTGACATGAGTGGACCAACCCTAGTTGATAAGCTCCGCCTTCTTTTCCCCGACATCAAAGTGATATTTACGTCCGGTTATACCGTAAATGTCATTTCTCACCAAGGAGTACTAGATAAAGGAGTTCATTTTATTCAAAAGCCTTTTTCATCAAAGGATTTGTTATTAGAAATAAGAAAAGTCCTCGATTAAAATTCTTCCAAAATAAAAGAAATACCGTTTTTCTCTTGACAATACTTTTTACCATTAAATACAATTATTTTACTAAGTAGAAAAATAAACAGGAGTTTAAAAACCTTGCGTATTGCGCAAATTGCTCCTCTTTATGAAAGTGTCCCACCTAAATACTACGGTGGAACGGAACGAGTTGTATCATATCTTACTGAAGAGCTAGTCAATCTAGGCCATGAAGTTACTCTTTTTGCCAGTGGCGATTCGGTCACCAAAGCAAAACTCTTTGCAGCATGCCGACGTTCACTCCGCCTGGACAAACATTGTAAAGACCAACTGGCTCACCATATCCTTATGCTGGAGCAAGTATTTCAACATGCTAAAGAATTTGATATAATCCATTTCCATGTTGACTATCTTCATTTTTCACTTTCCCGACGTCACCCAATAAATCACCTAACTACTTTACATGGACGTCTCGATATCCCTGATCTGATCCCTCTATATCGAGAGTTTAAAGATCTCCCCTTGGTTTCAATTTCTAATGCACAGCGAGAACCACTTCCTTGGGTCAATTGGCAAGCTACTATATATCATGGTCTTCCTGATAATCTTTATCGGTTTCGACCTGAAACGGGAAAATACTTTGCCTTTCTGGGACGGATCTCCCCTGAAAAGCGTGTTGATCGGGCAATAGAAATTGCCAAACAAGTTGGTATTCCTTTGAAAATTGCCGCAAAGGTTGATCGTGTTGATTTAGATTATTTTGAAGGTGTTGTTGAACCTTTACTGTGTGATCCTTTGATCGAGTTTGTAGGTGAAATTGGAGATGGTGAGAAAGACGAGTTCCTGGGAAATGCTTATGCTCTGTTATTTCCGATTGATTGGCCTGAACCCTTCGGATTGGTTATGATCGAAGCGATGGCTTGTGGCACACCAATTATCGCCTATAATCATGGATCTGTATCCGAGGTAATGGAAGAAGGACATACTGGTTTTATAGTAAAAGACTTAAAAGGCGCTATTGAAGCAGCCAAAAGAATCTCAGATCTCAGTCGCCAAAGATGTCGGGAGGTATTTGAAATGCGATTCACTGCCCAAAAAATGGCAAACCATTATTTGCAAGTATATGAAAATTTACTCTTAAAAAAAGATAATAAAGTGGAGTGTAGACCTTTTGGCCGATGAAATAGTCTTTCTATCCGACAACTATTATATCCTTTCCACTTCACCAAGAATTGATGATCGAATTCGAGTGTTGAAAAATGGCGATTCTTTTGGTGTTTTTGACCGTTTTGGGGATATTGATGAATTTGGTTCGAATTCTGAACTTGGCATTTACTATCATGACACCCGATACCTATCACAATTCATTTTTAGGCTTGAAGAAAAACGTCCACTCCTTTTAAGTTCAACTGTAAAAGACGATAATGCACTTTTAGCGATAGATCTTATGAATCCTGATATATCACGAATGGGAGAAGTTGCGATTCCCCATGGTACCGTTCACTTTTTAAGATCGAAAGTCCTTTGGAAATCCAGCTGCTATGAGCAACTCAGTATTCAAAACTTTGGTCAATCAACTATTAATTTTCATTTTTCACTCAAATATGATGTCGATTTCGCAGATATTTTCGAAGTGAGAGGCACAAAGCGTCTCCATCATGGCCATCGACTCAAAACCCTGTTTCGAGAAAATTTGGTATGTTTTCGGTATCTCGGATTAGATGGGTTTACTCGCCAAACTCTAATCATTTTTAATCCACCGCCTTATAAAATTACTGAAAACGAGGCTTTCTTTCACATTCATCTTCAACCACGTCAAGAAATGATTTTTCAATTCACTACGAATTGTCTTTTAGACACAACATACCACGATAGTCAATACATTAAAGAACCTGATTATGCCTCATTTTCAATATTTCCTTTTGAAAAAGCTGTTAAAAAAACATCAATTACTTTAAAAAGAATGAAAAAGAGGGAACCGAAAATTTATACTTCAAACGAACAATTTAACGACTGGTTAAATCGTTCCCTTGCTGACCTTCATATGATGCAAACGGATACCAAATATGGGCCTTATCCATATGCGGGAGTTCCCTGGTTTAGTACTGCTTTTGGTCGAGATGGAATTATTACTGCACTTGAATGTCTTTGGTTCAATCCCGGAATTGCCCGAGGAGTTTTACAATTCCTTGCTTCAACTCAAGCAACCGAAGAAAATGAAATGCGTGATGCTCAACCTGGAAAAATACTTCATGAAACTCGTTCTGGTGAAATGGCAAATAATGGCGAAATCCCTTTTGGTCTTTATTATGGTTCAATCGACGCAACACCACTTTTTGTCATACTGGCAGGAGAGTATTATCGACGTACAGGCGATAAGGCTTTCATTCGCTCTATTTGGGATAACATAGAACGTGCCATGTATTGGATCGACAATTACGGTGATAACAATCAGGATGGATTTTACGATTATATCCGCCGCACTCCTCATGGCCTTGTTCATCAGGGTTGGAAAGATTCTCATGATTCCATTTTTCACTCAGATGGTTCCGACGCTCCTCACCCCATTGCCTTATGTGAAGTTCAGGGTTATGTCTATGCTGCCAAGGTTACAGCCTCATTATTAGCTCAAGTCTTAGGATACGACCAGCACTCTCAAGAACTTGCACAACAAGCTAAAAACCTTAAGAAAAAATTTAATGAAATTTTTTGGTGCAAGGATCTTTCAACCTATGCTCTTGCATTAGATGGCAATCAAAAACTCTGCAAAACTCGAGCATCAAATGCTGGTCATTGTCTTTTTACTGGATTGGCCTACGAAGATCGTGCTGCCCTTTTAGGAAAAACACTAACTCATAAAATGTTTTTCTCTGGATGGGGAATCCGTACCGTTGCAACAACTGAAGCCCGCTATAACCCCATGTCTTATCATAATGGATCAGTTTGGCCTCACGACAATGCCCTTATTGCTCTGGGTTTTGCTCGTTATGGTTTCAAGGAAGAGGCATTAAAAATACTTACTGGTCTTTTTGATGCCAGTCTCTTTTTTGATTTACATCGACTTCCCGAACTCTTTTGTGGATTTGATCGTCGTCCCGGCGAAAGTCCGACTCATTATCCCGTTGCTTGTTCTCCACAATCATGGTCAGCAGCAGTTGTTTTCAGTCTTCTTCAAGCTTGCTTAGGTCTTGAAATATTAGGTACTGAGAAAAAAATCTCTTTTACAAAACCTTTATTG
>JAAYUT010000283.1 GCA_012517485.1 Candidatus Atribacter fermentans | reverse complement strand
TTTGAGGCTGAATATGGTATCGGTAAAATCTTGATTCAAAAAATCATAACCTGCCTCAATTCCGATTTCCCAGTAATTGCTTTTATAACTGGCACTTAAACTCGCATAATTGGTTTCTCTGGTAGTGTAATCGGTTTTAAAGGGTGTTGCCCCGTCATACCCACTCCGGTTATAATTAAGAGATATCCCCCCCTGAGCAGAAATTAATTGAGTTAATGAAATATTTCCTTCCCAGATGTAACGAGCGAACCCATTTCCATAAAAATCCTGAATAAAATTTATCGAAGGTTTTAAGGTAGTATATTTTCCAATTTGGTTGGTTCCATCGAGCTGAAGCTGAAAACGGTAACGCTCATCACGGACATTGGTTTCTTCTTCAAAATAGTGTCCTCCAATAAAATTGGCTTTATAATAAAAATCAGATTTTCCAATTCGGGTTCGGTTTCCAGCGATTTCAAATTCAGGAATTTTAAAAAAATATCGGCCAGGATCACCGGTGAATAAATCACCTTCGGGGTCAGCATGTCCATCATAGCGGAGAGCGTAAACTACACTTCCTGATGTTTTTTGGAACGAAGCTTGATATTTAAGGTCTTCATCAATATAATTTCCCCATTGAGAAAGCCTTTTATAATCCAAAATAAGAGCTCCAATTAATTTATCTCCAAAATCATAAGTGTAATTGAGATACGAAGCCAAATTGGAATTTTCATTGCTGGCATTGGAATTATAAGAAAGATTGAGTCGGGTGGATGACCTTCCTTTTCTGTGGACTATGGCTAATTGGCTCGAGATAGTGTCTTTTTGATCGTCAAGGAGAAGATTGTAATCAGTGTTAAAAGTCAGATCGGTGTATTGGTCAAGTTTTTTTTGGTATTGAAGATTGGCTTTCAGTGTGCTCTGGGATTCACTTGGATCTCTATAGTAGAGATAAAGTTGACCTTTTTCGTAGGGATCCTGATGTTCGATATAATGACGAACTCCAATTCCCCAACCATCTTTTTGGTACCAATCGAGATAAACAGTTCCGTAAGAATCATAATTGACGAAATAATTGAAAAATAGATTCGCATAGAAGCCATACGTAGAAGATTGTCCAATAATTGGAATAAATGGGAGCTGTTCCTTTCTGTCGAGGAATATTACATAGTAGGGAAGGGTAAAAATTTTAAATCCAAAATCCCAATACGATATACTATGAAGAATTACCCTCTTGTCTGGAATAATTTCAATTTTTTGAGCATCGATATGATAATGTGGTTTTTCTAAATCACAAGAGGTCATGAATGCTTCATTGACAATTGTTAAATCTGGTTCACGGCTGAGATTTTTCCCTCGAAAGAAAACTTTTCCAACAATTGACTTTCCGGTAAATTCCGATGATACGTCAAAGAATTCCCAACTCTCGGTATCCCAATTGAAATTCGCTTGATTTGCATGAAACTGTTCTTTATTTTCGGTAACGACGACATTTCCAGTAGCTTCCAACTGCTTTTTCTGAAGAAAGATGTGGATTTTTTGCCCTTCCAAAACTGTATCCTGATAGGTTATTTTTCCATTGATAGCGATTATTTCTTCTCCATCACCAAGATAGGTCAGACGCTCTCCAGTAAGCTCAATGGCTTTTTCTTGAGCAATGACTGGAAACGAAAAGCAAATGAAGATAAAGAAAATAAAAAACCATCGCTGCATTTGGATTAATCCTTAAGGATAAATTTAGCTTTAATGATTTTTTCTGCTTCTAAAGTTTCAGAATCAAGATAATAAACAGCTTTTCCAACCTGAAGTTCACGTTCTTTCTCGGTAATTAATGTTTCCCCTTCCATTTCTATACGTTCTAATTGTTTTTTCTCTTCGTCTTTAGGGAAATAAACCGCTTTGTTGGTTTTAATAGTGGTTTCTTTCCAAACAATTTCAGAACCATTCTCGCTCCTGGCTTCCTCAGTTTCTCCGTTAAAAATTAAAGTAGGTGCTTTCCAAATAATTGTGGACGTGCCGTTTTCTTCTTCCCGCTCTTTTTGCAAAATGACGTCACCAGAAAATTGGTAGAGCTCTTCATCAAAGTCACCTTCCATTTTTGTGGCACTTATAATGGTTTTATCGCGGGAAATCGTGACATTGCCTTCAAAAACCCCTGTATTATCTTTTAAATTAAAATTTAACTCTTGGCATTGAATGCGATTTTTTCCTTGAACAGCAATTACCTGACCACTAGCTATAAAAGTTTCTTTTTTAGAATCATAAGTGATTCGATCAGCACTTTCTAAAAGCACTTCTTTTTTTTCAGGAGTTTTTTCTTCTGGTGTTATAGTTGGTTCTTGAGCACCAAGACTCTGACCAACGAATAACAAAATTAAGGCAACGAGTATGATAAGAACAATATTTTTTTCCAAGGGTATTCCCTCCTTTGGAGCGAATTAAAAGTATTATATCATTATTAAGAAAGTTCGGTTCACTAACCGCAGGGCATGATTTCTCATTTTAATTTATAAAAAGTCGTTTTAGTAGTATGATGACGAGTATGATGTGATTTAGTGATCAATATTGAATGGTGAGAGCTTCTCCCATTATCCAAAGGGAGATGAATAATAAAGATTGAACTCATGAGATTGCCACATCACCCCGTTTCTCGCAATGACGATTCAGATTTCCTACTCCTTTGATGGGAGAAGATGAAAAAAATCAAACCAAGCGTGCGGATTTATAAATATGCTTAGAATAAAAATATTGTAATGAGAGGTGAAATATGACTCAAGAAACAGCGATGAAAATCATCGACATCCTTGATAAACAGTTTCCAAACGCTCGATTGATACTCAATTATCGAAATGCTTTTGAGTTATTAGTTGTAACAATTTTAGCAGCTCAGGCTCCTGATGAAAGAGTGAATCA
>JAAYUT010000282.1 GCA_012517485.1 Candidatus Atribacter fermentans | reverse complement strand
ACTTCAGAACTTGGCAATATCGATATTCTGGTTTATAACAGTGGGATTGGAACTCAACATTCATCTGACATGGTCCATACTATCACCGAAGAAGATTGGGATAATGTACTCTCGGTTAATCTCAAAGCTTTTGTTTTTCTCTCCCAATTACTCCTTCCTGCTATGATTCAGGCTGGTAAAGGATCGATTATTACCATATCTTCTATTCGAGGATTATTAGGTAACCCGGTATTGGCTTCTTACTGTGCCTCAAAAGGTGGGATGGTGCTTTTAACCAAACAAATGGCGCTTGATTATGCAAAATATAACATCCGAGTAAATTGTATTTGTCCTGGATTTGTTGATACTGAAATGTTTCGTTTTTACCTTGGAAAGCAAGCAGATCCCGAAGCTTCTCGGAAAATATTTGCTAATATGGCGGCAATGAACCGCATTGGGCGTCCAGAAGAAATTGCAGCCCCAGCAGTCTTTTTTGCTTCGGATGTATCTTCTTTTATAACTGGAGTTGCCCTTCCCGTCGATGGAGGATATACAGCTAATGGAGTGAGGGAAATACAATGATGAAATTTGCAGACAAGAAAGTATTTATTTCAGGAGGAGCAACCGGTATTGGTCAAGCGACTGCATTATTATTTGCTCATCAGGGAGCCATCGTAACCATATTCGACCGAGATAGTGAAAATGGCGAGAAATGCCTCAAAAAAATCTTAAATAGTGGAGGAAGGGGAATTTTTATTTTCGGTAACCTGATTTATCCTGATGACGTTGAAAAAGCAGTCAAACAATCTTCACATACTTTCGGAGGTATTGATATTCTAATCAATAATGCCGGGGTGGAGTCACCTTATTCTGTTCATGAAATGCCAATTGAAGAATGGGATCGGGTGATGGCAGTGAATCTTCGGGGCATGTATCTTATGGCTAAAGCCGTCATTCCTATTATGAAAAAATCAGGTGGTGGAGCGATTGTTAATACCGCTTCTATCTCCGGCTTATTAGGTTGGCCAGTCTCGGCTGCATATTGTGCCTCCAAAGGAGGAGTTATTCAGCTCACCAAACAGATGGCAGTTGATTATGCCCAAGATAACATTCGGGTAAACTGTGTTGCTCCTGGAACAACGTTAACTCCCTTGATCGAGCGAATTTTCCAACAAGAACCCGAACCGGAGAAAGCGAAACAAAAGATTTCCCAAATGCATCCTTTGGGGAGATTTGCTCAACCAGAAGAAATTGCCCAGGCAATTCTTTTTTTGGCGTCAGAAGATGCTTCGTTTATAACGGGAGCTGTGCTACCGGTTGATGGTGGGTATACCGCAAAATAATTTTTTACCTTTTTCCCTTAATTGGAGAAGGTTGGGATGAGGGTGAAATTTTACTTTTCTTTACTCATAATTCACTCCTCAACATATTTTCAAAACAGAAAGGAGAAACGATCATGGAAAATCCAATATCATTTTTGAAGAATCGAAAAATCATTGACATAACCGGAGAACTGGAAAATAATCTTTGGGGTTATTATTCCTTGCCCGGTTTGGAAAAGATTGTTCCACCAGTTGAAATCAACACCATTGCAACAGTTGAAAAACAGGGATTTTTTGCTTCAAAAATATCGATCAGTACTATATCAGGGACTTATTTAGAAGCTGGATCTCATGTGCTTACCAAGGGAAAAAACCTCGACCAGCATCCTCTAAGTCAATGCATTCTTCCTGCCAAGGTCATTCAACTCCCTACTCAAAAACCAAAAGCTCTAATAACCGCCGATTTATTGATTCAGTATTCACCAGAGATAAACCCAGGAGACGCTCTATTAATAGGGACAGGTTGGGACCAACAATGGAACAAGCCAGGTTTTGTTCTTGAATCACCAAATATGGATAGAAAAGCCCTTCAATGGATTATCGATAAAAAAATTGCTTTATTGGGAGTTGATTTAACTTGTATTGAAGCTTCTTGGTCAGAAAACGACGAGGAAGCAAAAGGAAGCCTTTTGGGTTCTCTCTTTGAATCAGGCGCACTTCTGTTGGCTCCGATTGTCAATGTTCGGAAAATCACCCAAAAAGAAGGTATTCTTATAGCTCTTCCTATGAAAGTAAAAGGGACATCAGGAGCTCCGGTAAGAGCGATATTTTTAGAATAATATTATGAATCATTAAATTTTAGGTCTTATATTCCGATAATAATTCTGATAGGATATTTACCTATTCTTCGCTTAACTCTGGTAGGAGGGGTGAGAAGTGAGACCCGATAGAAATCTTTTTAGAAATTATTCTAATTTTCGT
>JAAYUT010000281.1 GCA_012517485.1 Candidatus Atribacter fermentans | reverse complement strand
GATACAACAATTTTATTTAAATTCGCAGTTTCATAATTCACCCAGCGGGTTATTTCGTTCATTGTTGATTTTTCAACCATAATTTTTTCCATTTCAAGGTAACTTTGATGAGCTCCCAGAAAGCGGATAAAATCAGCTATTGATTGAGAATTTTTTAGATAAAGGTTCATATCTCCTTTGAAATGGCGAGAACGAAAGTCAAATTGGAGATGTTGGAGAGAATTGAGAATGAAATTGGCAAGTCTTTCAGAATTGAGTTGTATTTCTAAATGGTATCCCCTTATGGGATCGCTCATATACCCTCGAGATTCGAAGACTCCTCTTAAAAAATGCGCGGCTAATTTCTGGCTGAAATAGTTACTGAGGATTTTCTCATCTTGAAAACCAAATTGATCAAGCAGGTCATTGGTAATGGGGAATTCGAAACAGTAAAAAATACCTCCGGGAATTCCCTTTCTCTCTTGCACACTGATCGTATGTGGTAAATAAGGGAAAAGGATTTTTTTAAAAGTAACACATTTTTTTATCAAAGCCGGGTAGTGACTGGATAAAAATAATAAAAGCGTAAGGTGTTGTTTTTTTATCACTGCACCAGTTCTAACCAATCCGATAAATTCACTCATGATTTCCTCATTTTTCTTTGGTTGAATGGTAAATAATTCCGTTTTTAAACTTTCTTTAAAATTCATCAGGAAGGCATTCCTTTTTTCTCTGAAGTTAGCTTTTCTTGGCTCAGTTTTTTTTGAATTTCAATAATACTTTGAGGAGGTATTTTGAGTTGACGAGATATTTCTTGGGGAGAATGATCTAAGATATCAGTTAAACTATCAAAAGCCGAGAGGAGAAGGTTTTTTCGTTGAGGACCGATTCCTGGAATATCGTCTAAAAGAGAATGAAACATTTTTTTATTTCTTCTGACCCGATGAAAAGTGATGACAAAACGGTGTACTTCATTACGAATTCTCTGAAGGAATTGAAGAGATGGATTTTCAGCGGGGAGACGGAGTGCAACACTTTTGCCGGGGAGGTATATTTCTTCGTTTTCTTTTGCTAAAGCAAGAACGGAAATAGGTAAAGAAAATGTTTGTACAACTTTCAGTGCACTATTCAGTTGACCGATACCCCCATCGACAACTAAAAGATTGGGAAACTCGGATTGGCTCTGGATTAATTTTTTAAAATGCCGGGTAAGAGTTTCTTCAATCATAGCAAAATCATCGGAATGATTGATGTCTCGGATGATATATTTTCGATATCTTTTTTTAAGGGGGAAGCCGTCAAAAAAAGCGACAATGGCTCCTACCGATTCATCCCCTTGAAATGTTGAAATATCTACTCCTTCAATAAGACGTGGGAAGGAAGAAAGCGAAAGAAGGGTTTTTAATTCATTCATGAACTGCTGATAATCTAAATTTTGACGAATGGTTTTTATTTTTTCCAGCTCTAGATTTTTTTGAGCATTTTCTCGAGCAAAATGGAGAAGATCGAGTTCGGAAGTATTGCAAGGTAAATCAATACTACTGGTATACCCTTTTTCTTTCATTCTTTTCAAGAGATTATGGTTAAAATTGAATTGAACACAAATTTTAGCTGGTGGGTTGAAGTGATCAAGATAGAAATTTTCAATGAATTCATTTAAGATATAATCTCGATCAGCGTTTTCTTCACTTTGTGCATGGAAATTCTCGATTCCAATCAACCTTCCCTTTCTCACTTTAATGACCACTAAACTGGCTAAATTGGATTCACTTTCCAATTCAATAAAATCTATATCAGAATTGTCGGGAAGGACGAGCCGGTATCGTCCGATGATATTTAAAAGACAGTCGAGATGATCTCGGAATTGTGCCGCTTTTTCATAATCTTCTATATCAGCTGCTTTCCACATTTCTTCCTCCAACCAATTGGTAACTTCCAAATAGTCTCCTTCTAAAAACGACCGTGCTTTCTTAATTTTATCTTGGTATTCAGAAATATGACATTTTCCGATACAAGGAGCACAACACAATTTTAATTCGTAATCGAGGCAAGGACGAGTGAGGGGAAAACGAGACTCAGGGATAGTGCAACCTCGCAGCAGAAAAATTTGTCGAAGAATCTTCAGTCCATCACGGGCTTTTTTTGAATTGGTGTACGGTCCATAAAAAAATCCTGGTTGAGCTGTTTTACGGCGAACTATTTTAACTGCTGGAAAATCTCCTCGAGCGTCGAAATGAATATAAGGATAGCTTTTGTCGTCCTTCATCCTGATGTTGTACTGTGGTTGATGAGTTTTGATGAGTTCCTCTTCGAGAAGGAGTGCTTCAGCTTCATCCCTGGTGAGGATAAACTGGATGGTGATGATCTCCTCTGCCATGTCGCGCTTGAGTGGTGATGAAGAATCACCTTGTAAATGATTTCGAACTCGATTTTGAATATTAACGGCCTTACCAATATAAATAATGTGGTGTTCTTGATTTTTGAGAAGATAGACACCACAGCTGGTTGGTAATTCATGAAGAGAATTTCGAGTGGTTTCAGACTTGACAAAATTCTTTTCGCTCAACCTTTAAGACCTCCCTAAGATAAAACCCAGTATGAGAAGCTGGATTGGCTGCTATTTCTTCTGGAGTTCCTTCGGCAACCAACTGCCCTCCCTGGTCTCCACCTTCTGGCCCCAAATCGATGATATAATCGCAACATTTAACGACATCCATGTTATGCTCGATGATCAGAACACTATTCCCTCGTCGGCGTAGTTCTAAAAGAACATCGAGTAATTTTTCAACATCAGCAAAGTGAAGACCGGTAGTCGGTTCATCGAGAAGATAAAGGGTTCTTCCAGTGGCAATTTTACTGAGCTCTTTGGTCAATTTTATTCGCTGAGCTTCTCCACCAGAAAGAGTGGTGGCTGATTGTCCGAGTTTGATATATCCCAATCCAACCCGCTGGAGAACGGCTAATTTCCGACGTATGATTGGAATATTTTCAAAAAAAACTACGGCTTCATCAACACTCATATCGAGTACTTCAGCAATGTTTTTCCCCTTAAAACTGACATCTAAGGTTTCTCGAGCATATCGCTTTCCTTTACAGTATTCACAGGTAACAAATACATCAGGAAGAAAATGCATCTCAAATTTAATTACTCCATTTCCCTGGCAAGCTTCGCAACGACCTCCCTTTACATTGAAACTAAAGCGTCCTGGTCGATACCCACGGGCTTTAGATTCAGGAAGTTGGGCAAAAAGATTCCGAATTTCAGTAAATATTCCAGTGTAAGTAGCAGGATTGGATCGGGGGGTTCGTCCAATTGGGGATTGGTCGATAACGATCACCTTGTCGATAGATTCAATCCCTTCAATGGTATCATGATCACCAGGTTCAGTGAGGGAATGATAAAAAATCCTTGAGAGAGAACGATAAAGCACATCTTCCATGAGTGTACTTTTTCCAGAACCCGAAACGCCAGTGAGTCCTACCATCACTCCTAAAGGAATTTTCACATCGATATTTTTTAAATTATTGGCTCGAGCTCCACGTATGATCAGCCATTCTTGCGGATTTTTTCTCTCCGGAGGAATGGGGATTTCCTTTTTTCCACTTAGATATTGCCCAGTAAGACTTTTTTGGTTATTCATTATTTCGTCTGGAGTTCCAACTGCGATTATTTCTCCTCCCTTTTCTCCAGCTCCTGGTCCCATATCAATTAAATAATCAGCACTTTTCATGGTTTCAGCATCATGCTCAACGACAATGACTGTATTTCCAAGATCCCGTAATCTTTTTAAAGTTTGGATCAGTTTCTGATTGTCACGAGGGTGAAGTCCAATGGTTGGTTCATCAAGGACATAAAGAACCCCGACCAAGCCTGATCCAATTTGGGTGGCTAACCGGATACGCTGAGCTTCTCCTCCAGAAAGTGTCATAGCCGAACGGTTGAGAGTGAGATAGTTTAGACCAACTTCAACTAAAAAGTGAAGCCGAGATTGAATTTCTCGCAGTAACGTGGCAGCAATAATCGTTTCCTGTGTCGAAAGTTGTAATGTGTTAAAGAAGTTTTCCAAATCACCAATAGTATATCGAGAAAGGTCACCAATAGATTGATTGTGAATTTTTACTGAAAGGCTTTCGGGACGTAGTCGATCACCGTGACAAGATGGACAGGTTCGAGTCGCCATGAAACGAGCTACTTCATCCATTTCCCACCAGCTTTCGGCGGTTTTCATCCTTTTTTCTAAATAACTGATGATTCCATCACCATATTCATCTCCATAAAGGATTACCTGTCGATCACTTTCGGACAAATCCTGGAAAGGAATTTTAAAGGAAATACCTTTATCTCGGATGAAGCGCTTTATTTTATTCATTGAATAATGGTCTTCATCATAAGTATTCCAAGGGATGATAGCTCCTTGGTCTAAGGATTTAGACCAGTCGGGAATGACCAAGCCAGGGTCAATGAAATTTAAAATCCCTAGTCCGGTGCAATCAGGACAAGCTCCATAAGGATTGTTAAAGGAAAACATTCGTGGGGTTACTTCGGGAAAACTTATTCCGCAATCAGGGCAAGCGAAATGTTCACTAAAGATTCGCTCTTCCATTTGAATACCATCGGAAACAAATCCTATTTTTACCAATCCTTTCCCATAACGAAGGGCAATTTCTATTGAATCAGCGAGACGACGTTGTTCTTCTGGATGAGTCGTGAGGCGATCAACGACCAAGTCGATATCATGCTTTTTATGGCGATCTAAATTAACAGAATCCCAATCTTCCAACTCGATAAATTCCCCATCCACTAAACAACGGGCAAAACCATTTTTCAACATATCGTTGAGGAGTTTTTTGTATTCTCCCTTACGGCCACGAATCAGGGGAGCCAGAATAATAATGCGAGTTCCATTTGGGTAAGAAAGGACTTCATCGGCAATTTGCTGGATAGTTTGACGAGCTATTGGTTTTCCACATTGAGGACAAAAAACCTTTCCACAGCGACTAAAAAGAACTCTCATATAGTCGTATATTTCAGTGACTGTGCCGACCGTCGACCGTGGATTATGAGAGGTTGCTTTTTGATTTATGGCAATCGCCGGGGATAATCCTTCGATTAAATCGACATCTGGTTTTTCAATTCTTTCCAAAAACTGCCGGGCATATGAAGACAACGATTCTAAATAACGACGCTGTCCTTCAGCAAAAATGGTATCGAACGCCAGGGAAGACTTTCCCGACCCGCTTAATCCAGTTATAACCACAAGTTTATAGTGTGGAATTTCAATATCGATATTTTTTAAGTTATGTTCACGTGCACCTTTAATAAGCAAAGAATTGATCAATACCATCACCTTTTTCGCTTCAATATATTCTTTTT
>JAAYUT010000280.1 GCA_012517485.1 Candidatus Atribacter fermentans | reverse complement strand
GGAGCTCATACCCCAAAAAATTAAACCTTACCAGGAAGATAGTTTTTATCCTTTATCTTTGCGAATTGTTGAACAAAAAGACATTCAAGATAGTTGGATGGTATATGGCTACAGAGCACCATCTCTTTTTGATGTTCAGGGAAGAGTTGCCTTTGACCTTTTATCAAACTCCTTAGGAGGGAGCATGTATTCTCGGCTTTTTTTAAAAGTTCGTGAAGAATTAGGATTAAGTTACCAAGTCGGTTCAATTTATGTTCCTTTTATTGGACCTTCATTTATCTGTGCTTATGCTGGTTTTTCTTATCCTTTTTTTGAGGAAATTATTCAAATTTTTCATAAGGAATTCCATAACCTCATTTATATGAACCCGGTAGAATTTGAAGAAACCAAAAGTTACACACTTGGTAGGTATTTAGGTCGATTTGAAACGGTATATTCCATATCTTCTATGATTTCTTTTTATGAAAGAATTGGTTTAGGATGGGAATTTCCCTTCCATTACCAAGAATTAATAAAGAGTATAACCCTTGAAGAATCTTTAAGTATTTATGATAAGTATAAAGGAGAGGGTGAAACTTTGGGAGCAGTAGTACCGTCTCAGATAAAAAAATAATTTTAAAATATTTTTAAAAGAAACTCTTGACATTCTTTAAAATAAATATATAATGCTTTTTGGAACAAGGCCAAGAAATTATAAATAAGAATTTTAAAAATATAAAGAATCTTTCCCCTCCTTGCACTTATGGGGAGTTGGACGCCCGTCCAACTCCCCATAAGTGTTTTTAGGACTTTTTTCTTCAACATTATTGTTATTCATGTCAGAGTTTGTTATAATCCATGATTGTCGGGGCGTAGCGCAGTTTGGTTTAGCGCACCTGCCTTGGGCGCAGGGGGCCGGAGGTTCAAATCCTCTCGCCCCGACCAGGTTTCTCAAGATATGGATTCATATCGTCAGGATAGAATAAAAGGTTACGATTATAAAACGGTAGGCAATTTTTTCTTCAGTTTGAAAGAAACAAAAGGTAATCTTATTAAGATTCCCAGTCCTATTTTACTTCCTTCAGAGTATAATCGGTACTCCCTAATCCAATTGACTGAGCATAGTCAATCTGAATCCGCCAATCTGCAATAGGATGGACGTCGAGAAACTTATCTTGACCACCTTGATAAGCATGGCTAAGTGACGAGTTATGGAGTCCGATCGAACGGTTAATAAGGTCGGCGGAAGCAAAGTCGACAGCCACCAAATCATGGCTTCCTAAAATACCAATATCGGGAACCAGACTGGCATCATGCCAATCACAACAATCACAATCAGGACTAATATCGGTTAAAAAATTAATAAAAAGACATTTAGCCATTTTATCTTTTAAGACTCCGAAGGCATGTTCAACCATCCTTTCTTGTAAAAGAGAGGCTGAAGAAGACCAAGAGATAGCAATGGCACCAGTTGGGCAATAAACTACACATTCAGCACAACCGATACAAAGATCTTTTTGTGCTTTTGCCTTATGATTGTCATCAAGAGAGAGAGCTTGGGTTGGACAGTGAATGATACAGCGCCGACATCCAATGCATTTTTGCGGATCAGGATCAGGAATAAAAGTTTCCCCATGTTGCATCTGCTTACCAGAACGAGCAACACAACCCATGCCAATGTTTTTGATTGATCCACCTAATCCAGCTTCAACATGTCCTTTTACATGGGTAACAACGAGCAAAAAATCAGCTTCATGGATCGCTGAAGCAATCTTGACTTTTTTAAAATGTTTTTGATTAATTTCAATTTCAAAAAAATCACTCCCGCGAAGACCATCAGCAATGATAAGGGGAGCCGGAACGGTTGCATAATGGAAACCATGAAACGTTGCAGTTTCAAGATGATCAACAGCATTATGACGAAAACCGGTATAAAGAGTGTTCGTATCGGTAAGAAAAGGCTTCCCCCCTCTTTCTTTAACTTCTTCAACAATATAACGTAAAAAAACCGGTTGGATAAAACCATGGTTTCCTCTTTCTCCAAAATGGAGTTTCACTGCAACTAAATCACCAGATTTTAAGCGTTTATCAAGGAGTTGACCGGTCATTCTTTTCACTTTCTGTAGAACCGAATTTTTTTCATTATCAGCTCTCAAGCTAATAAAAAAAACAGGAGAAGGCATTTAGCACCTCCAAGCATAAAAAAATAGCCACCAATTTTTTTAAGTATAACAGATGGAATGCGGATAAAAAACAATTTTTATTTTAAATTTCATAGTGACTTATTTAGGGATATGATAGAATGAAAAAGGGTGTGTATTGTTTGGGATTAACCTCAATATTATCGTGTAATGCCTTTTGGCATATGAATTTTGCCTCTTGGAAACCAAATCAAAGAAGTTTTCATCAAAAAAGAAAAAATACACTTTCAAATAAAATTCTTTTCCCTTAGAAGAATTCTTACCTTTTAAATAATTACTTTTTTAAGAGAACAAGGTTGGATAGAATCTCATGATACATGATAAGCAAAAATTAATTTATTGACTCATCTTTTTCTTTGAGATATTGGTTATTTTATAAACGACTTTTTTCAAGAACAATCCTTGAACGAAAACCTTAAGCTTTTTAAAATTGAAGTGAAAGGAGCAATAGGAGTGTTTACCGAAATTCAGTTGCAAACAAAAAAGCAAGAAGAGTTTATTCCCATAACAAAAACGATACGGGATGTAGTAAAAAATTCGGGAACTAAAGATGGTATAGCAATTATTCAAATTCCCCATACAACCGCTGGAATAACCATAAATGAAAACGCCGATCCTGATGTAGTTAATGATATCGCAAGGATGCTAAATGTTATGGTCCCCAACCGTTTTGATTATTTACACCAAGAGGGAAATTCTCCGGCACACATTAAAGCTTCGTTATTGGGGTCTTCTGTGCTATTAATAATAAAGGAGGGTGATTTAATGCTTGGCACTTGGCAAGGAGTCTTTTTCTGTGAATTTGATGGACCTCGGTCTCGGAAAATTTGGGTGAAAACAATATGAGGGGACGCAAGGTTACACCTAATAAAAGCTTGAAGCTATTAAATAATGCTCGAGGACAACTCGATGCTGTTATTCGTCTCATTCATGACGATGCTGCTTATGTTGATATCTTAAAACAAATATTAGCAACCATTTCCCTGCTCCGTCGATCTCATACGGAAATTTTAAAAAAATACTTGGAGGAATGTCTTGATGAAAATAATCCTAAAGGGAATGGAGAAAACCGAACCAAAGCACTAACGGAAATTATGAAATATATGGAAAAAAATTTTTGATTCAGTTCATATATATAAGTAAATAATAAATATATTTTGATCAAATTTAATTATCATTATTAAAAAATCAAAAGACAAAAGCCTTTGTGAAGCAATTTATATAAATATATAAATATTTTATATAATTATTGACAAAATCAAAAACCAATTATATTATATTAAATATAATTTATTGATTTATATATATATATGAGGTGATGGTGATGTCAATAAGAACGCAGCAACGGTTTTCTCTATCATCGCTAGCGAAAACGCTTTATGAACAAGGAAGACGACCTATTGTTCCTTTAATGGGTTATCCAGGCCTCCAATTAACTAAAACGACTATAAAACAAAATCAGTTTAATCATATCGTTCAATTTCAATCACTCAGTCGGCTTTATGATCGTTTTCAACCAGATGCTATGTTTTTTATGATGGATCTTTCTGTTGAAGCGAGCGCTTTAGGATTAGCAGTCCGTTTTCCTCTGGAAGAGACTCCGTCAGTTGAACATCATCCGGTGAAAACACATGAAGATTTAAGAAGATTTGGTAAAATCGACATTTTAGGTGATGGTCGGGTTTTAGTATTTATTGAAACTATTCATCATATGCGGAGTGCCTTCCCCTGCCCAGTTGGGGCTTATGTCATTGGACCGCTTACTTTGGCAGGTTTACTTATTGGGGCTAATGAATTAGCAATTAAAAGCTTGATTGAGCCTGAGCTGTTTCGTGAAACTATCGAGTTTTCCTATCAAGTTGTAATACGATATATGCAAGCTCTCCGGGATGCAGGAGCTGATATGATAATGGTATTAGAGCCAACGGCAGTCATTTTTGGACCGGCTCAATTCCGTCAGAGTTTGACCAGTCTTTATCGGGAAATGGTAGGAATATTCGATGATATTGAAATTATTCTCCATGTTTGTGGTGATAGTACCCATTTATTAAAAGTAATGGCTGATACAGGTGTTGCAGGTCTAAGTTTAGATAGTATGGTTGACCTTAAAAAAGCAGCAGAAATCGTTGGATCCCAGGTTATGCTGATAGGTAATTTAAGCCCAATAGAAATACTTACTGCTAATCCGAATGAAGTCTATATTCAAACCATGGAAATTTTAGATAAAACAAAAAACCACCCCCCTTTTGTTCTCAGCACAGGATGTGATCTCCCTCAGGATGTTCCTTTTGAGAATATTGATGCTTTTTTTAAAGCAGGAAAAGATTGGAGACAAGAATTTGTAATAAAAAAAGCGAAAGTTAGTTAAAATGCTTTTTTAAACTTATGAGAAATATCATGAAAAGAATAAATCCAACGAAAAGATTTATTAAAACACCAAGACGAGAGTTAAGAGTTCCATGCCAGGATGGCAAATGAGAAGGGAAATAAATTTTTTCCCGTTTGCCATAATAGCGAAATGCTACTTCGATGTCAGGCAAAGTTGAAAAAAGAACTGACCAGATGAAAATAAAAGGGAGAGAAAATATTTTTAGGCAAAGGACGGAAAAGGTTGCTGCTATGAAAATATCTATGATCACTTGACGCACAGTTGTCAAATCTCGATGGGGAATCACATCGAGGAGGAGATGCCCCCCTACTCCACCAAGAAGTAAAAAATAAATATTTTGAGTCTGTGTAGCTAATATTAAGCCCCAAAGACTGTGAACAACAATCAGCATAATTCATCCTAAATATATCGTGAGTTGTGATTTGTAAATAGTAAAAATTTCTTCCTCATCCTCGCCCTTTTCTGTCAAAGGATAAGGAATTATAGTTATGCGTCATCCTGAGCGGTGCTTTTCC
>JAAYUT010000279.1 GCA_012517485.1 Candidatus Atribacter fermentans | reverse complement strand
TTGGCAGCCAGAACTCGAAGAAGAAATCCTCCGTTTGCAAGAAAGAATTATCTTGTTGGAAGCACAAAAAAAAGAGCTCATTGAAAACCAAAAACAAATTGAATCAGAAATTGAAAATGTAAAAAATAAAATCGAGGAGCTGCAATCAAACTTAAAACAATGAACCAACTTCATCTCTTTTTTATAAAAGCGATGAAAAAATTAGCATTGATCGCTTTTTTTCTATTATTAACAATCCCTTTAACGACGAGCATCGGAGCAAAAGAAGGCATTCGAATCAAAGCCGACACACTCCTTTATGACGATGCCGGTTCGCAGGTTGAAGCTATTGGGAATGTCCAGCTATCTTGGAAGGATATTTCTTTCATAACCCATCAGCTGCTTTTTCGTTTCGATACGTCGGAAGCTTTTATCCCGGGCTTTATTCAAGCTCGATTTGGTAATTACCAAATCAGTGCAGAAAAAATGTACTACAACTTTCAAACCAGAAATGGTTGGTTTGAAAGCGCAGAATTGGTATACGAATTAAACGAAGGAGGAAAGCTTTACTTTCGGGGTTCTAAAATCGAATATCAAAAAGGAAAATGGACCGGTACCGACCTATTAGTTACTGGATGCCCACATTCACCTCCCCTCTATAGCGTTCGTGCTAAAGAAGTTTTAATCTATCCGCAAGATCGGATTTTAATCAGCGGATTAGGTTTTTTTCTTAAAGAAAAAAGAATTATTCAACTGCCAGCCTATTCTCGGCTTCTCAACAACCATGGTGCCAATTTTATACCAAGCTTGGGTTACCAAAGAAAAAAGGGACTCTTTATTGAGGGCAACTATGAATATCTTTTTTCAGAAAACTTATTGTTCCAAGCTAATCTCTCCTATTCCACCTTACAAAGCAGTCGAATAAGCGGTGATATAACACTTCAATACCCATTTCTTGAAGCACGTATATTTATTGATCTTTGGCAAGATGAAAAAGCGACAGTTGGTGGTTATGCTCATTATCAAAAAAATGGATTATCTCTCTGGATGCTCGGCATTGAAAACGAACGATTTAATGATGAAATCATCAGCCGTCTCCCCCAATTCATTGCCTCTTATCGTACTGAATCTGAAAATGGATTTTTCATAGAAGCGAATTTAAGTTATGGAAAATTTACTCAGGGTGATATGAGCACTTGGCGAAATGATGCTTACTTGAGCGCTGGATTCGAAAAAAAGAGCTATGGGGGTAAAGTTTACTATCAGAACATTAACCTTTCTCCTCTTGATGATGCCACTGTCTGGGGAGGTAAGGTTTGGGCGGAAAAGGAATTTTCTCCTCATTTTAGTGCTAAGGTATTTTATGAATATACTGAAGTAAATGGAGAAACCTATTTTTTCTTTGATCCCAAAGATACCAATATTTTCGGTTTAGAGTTGGTTTATGGTGATTGTGCCCAAAGTTATCTTCGACTTCGAGGTGAGTATGACCTCAATACCGGGGGATTAGGTGATATCGTCGCTGGTATCGGCTTGGGAAGTAAAGAATTTTCAGTTGGCATAGAAATGATGTATTCTTTTCCTGACCAAAATTGGGAAGAACGCCGTTATTATATTCGAAAACAGTTGGAAGAATGTATCGATATTGAAGCTTCTTATTGGGAATCCGACCAAACCTTTTTCGTGAGTGTTAATCTGGCTGGGCTTGATCAGAAAAAACACATCGAGAGCTTATTTGATGAGCAGGAAGAATACGACCTTTTTAATCTGAATCGTCAAAACGAATAAATGGTA
This sequence comes from Candidatus Atribacter fermentans, assembly GCA_012517485.1. Taxonomy (GTDB): domain Bacteria; phylum Atribacterota; class Atribacteria; order Atribacterales; family Atribacteraceae; genus Atribacter; species Atribacter fermentans. The sequence continues at coordinate 6,923 of JAAYUT010000279.1, read as the reverse complement.
AAAAAGATTAATCACTATTAAACCATTGAAGAATCGGAACGAAAATGAGTTCCCAGTGAGATGGGGTTCCTTAAGGCTGCTTCAACTACCAACAACCCAGCATCAACACTATTTTCTAATTCAAGCAAAGAGCTAGATACGCCCAAGTGATTTTTGATTTGAACGACCTGTTTTTTTAGACCACTGAGCACTTCTAAAGCATACTTTAACCCTGATTGGCTCCGAATGAGTCCGGCGAACTTCCACATGGTGTCTTGAATAATTTTTCGCATACTCTCCAAAATCGCCTCTGATGGGGGATTTCCATATACATATTCGAAAGGAATGATTCGAGGTTGTTCCTTCGTTGCCGGGTTTTTAACAATATCGTGAGATGCTCGGTAGGCAAAGGTTAATCCCTCTAAAAGGCTGGTAGAAGCCAAACGATTGGCACCATGCACACCGGTGCAAGCAACTTCGCCAATAGCATAGAGTCGTTTAATCGACGTACGACCAAAACTATCGGTAAGGATTCCACCACAGCAAAAATGCGCTCCCGGTGCAACCGGTATCGGTTCTTGGGTAATATCAATTCCTCGGTATAAACATTCTTCATAGATGGTCGGGAAAGTTGCCTTTATTTTTTCCGATGAAATTGCATGACAAAGGTCAAGAAAAACACAATGGGAATTCTGGTTAAGCATTTCTTCAAAGATTGCCCGGGAAACCACATCACGAGGCGCTAAACTTCCCAAATGATGATATTTATGCATAAAGGCTTTCCCTTCATGGTTAATGAGTTCGGCGCCCTCACCTCGAACTGTTTCGGAAATGAGGAAAGTTTGAGAATACTCAGGACTAAAAAGAAGAGTGGGATGGAATTGAACATATTCCATATTTTGCAGGATTGCACCTGCTCGATTCGCTATGGCATATCCATCACCGGTATTCCAAGGTCCTCCAGTTGAATATTGGTAAAGAGAATTTAATCCACCAGTGGCAAAAATTGTTGCCCGAGCAAAGTAGGCTGTAATAGTCCCCTTGCGAGGATCGAGTAAATAAACACCAAGACACTCCGGATTTTCATAACGAGATCGAGGCGAAAGTTGATACCGATTGGAAAGAATCAAACCAACTGCATAGGTGTTTTTTTTAACCTCAATAAGATGTTCTTTCAGGATTCCTTCATGGAGTGCTTTTTGAATAGCCCGTCCGGTACAATCTTTCACATGAAGGACCCGCCTTCGAGAATGGGCTGCCTCCTGAAAAAGATCCCATTCACCCTGTTCATCTATTTCAAATGGAACCCGAAGTTTTTGAATAAATAACCTTTTAACCAATGAAGGACCAATCTTGGCTAAGACTTTCGCACTTTTTTCTAAGGCACTCCCATCAGAAGCATTGATAATATCTTGTTTGAGAATCTTCCAAGAATCATTTTTCCCTCGAAATACAATTCCTCCCTGAGCTTTTTCGGTGTTGGTTTCCTCAAAAGATTGACCTTTGCTCACCAACAAAACTCGTTGAGATTTCTCCGCCAGAAAAAGTGCTGCACTACTTCCTGCAATTCCATTTCCAATAATCAAAGCATCATAGTACATCTGTCACCTCTTCGACTTCCAAATTCAAGTCTAACCATATGGCATGATGGGTAATATACCCGGTGGAAATGATATCAACACCTTGTTCGGCAATTTCTCTTACTGTTTCTAAGTTGACACCGCCTGAAACCTCGATGATCGATCTTTTATTAATCATTTTTACTGCTTCCTTAATTTGTTTGATGCTCATATTATCTAACATAATCACATCAGCCTTTTCTTCAATCGCCTCATTGACTTGGAGCAAATTTTCGCATTCAACCACAATTCGAGCTGTAAAGGGAATGGCTGGCCTCACTCTTTGGATAGCATTCTTTACCGATCCACAAATCGATATATGGTTGTCTTTAATAAGAGCGCAATCATATAAACCTAACCGGTGATTAACTCCACCTCCACAACGGACGGCATATTTTTCAAAGATCCTCAAACCAGGGCTCGTTTTTCTGGTATCAGCAATTTTTACTGGTAAACCTTTAACCGCTTCGACAAACTCTCTGGTTTTCGAAGCAATTCCACATAACCTCTGTAATAGGTTAAGGGCGACCCTTTCTCCCATTAATATTGCTCGGGTTTGTCCGATCACTTCTAAAACGCAATCACCACTTTGAAATTCTTCTCCTTCTTCAATATGGATTTTTTCTTTTATTTGAGGGTCAATGAGATTGAAAAGGCGAATGGCAAAGGGACCCCCCGACATTATTCCTTTTTCTCTGGCGATAATTCTTGCTCGCACTGGCTTTAAGCTGAGGTTTCCCAAGCCTTGGGTCGTGATATCATCAAAGCCTAAGTCTTCTTCTAAAAAAATTTGCAGCCTACGATCAACATCCCATGGAACCAAACCTCTCACTCGTTCATCATCCTTCCCTTTTATTAAAATAAATTCTCATTATTTTACCATGTATTGCTCTCTCTTTTTTCTTCAATTGATAAATTTGAATTTTCAATCCGGTGTAGAGTAGTTTTTTAAAAATCTTTTGTCATCTACAATTCCCCGTAGGAGATAGGCAGCAATCCTTTCCTTGGTTCCTGATGTTCCAAAACGGCTTTTTAAAAATTTATTGAATTCATTCAAATAATTGGTATCTTTTAAATATGCAAATATTTCTTGAGGGTGATTCCGATCGAATGGTATGACTTTCTTATTTAAACCAACTGCTTGAATGGTATACATATCATCCATCGATATAATGAAATCGGATTGAACCAGGGTTTCGTTCCGGAAAAGAGTTAAATTCATATAATAGGGAGTTTTCCAAAGATATCCTTCCAATATTTCTCCCTCCAAGCTTTTTGACAAATTCCATCCCAGTTGATTTCCTATAGTTGCAATTTTCTGCAGGGTTTTTTGACTGGGTGGAATGACCATCAGATAATAACAGTTCATCATATCGGCAAAATCAGGAAAGATTTTAAGAATGATCTCAAAATCGAATTCAAAACGGGTCGTGCTTGGGAAAATGGAATAAATCGTTTTTTTCCCGTGAATAAATGGAAATTCTATAGGCTGAACCAAATCAGTAAGAATATTTCCCATGAAATAAGAAGCTTGATTTTTTTGACGGAGAAAGTGATTCAGATGTTGATCATGGGTTAAAAGTGATTGAGCAAAATATCGAGTGAAACAGCGATCAAACCAAGAGAATGCCTGGTTTAATTGACTGGTAACCAATATGAAAACTGGTTTTTTATGTGTGAGAAAAAATATCCAGAAAAGAAAATAGGTCTTTCGCCCAACCAATACGACCGTCTCTCGAAATCTTCTTCTACGCCGTAAAGTTCGAATAAAACGATACCAATTGACAATTTTTGGAAAAAAACGACATACCGATGGCAAAGTGATATTCGATTTGATTTCGGGATAACCCTTATTCTGAAAATTGACCTCTTGAAAAGGGTGAAAAAAATAGACTTTGGCGAGAGATATCTTTCTTAAACTCCTACAGATGTTGAGACTGATTTGATCGTCTAATTCATTTTCTGGAATGAACAGAAAACAATTCAACCCGTTTCCCCTCACTTATTGAAAAAGATACGTTTATAAGATACACTTGCCAATGTAATAATTATTGTACTATATTATTTAAAAGGCTATGTACCTCTTTTTAAGTATCCTTTTCTTTAAAAATAACTCTTTGAGATAAGGTTATGATTAGTTTAAAAGTTGCAATCGTTCAGATCCAAACTGGACCTGATAAAACATCTAATCTGCTCAAAACTGCTTCACTTTTTTCTTCTATAAAAAAACACCGAGCAAATTTGATACTTCTTCCGGAAATGTTTCAGTGTCCTTATAATCTGGAATCCTTCCCAATTTTCGCAGAAGAAATCCCTGGTGGTGAAACATCCCTTTTTTTAGCTCATCTCGCACGTGAACATCACGCTTTTTTAATTGGTGGTTCAATACCTGAAAAAAAAGAAAATCGCTACTATAATACAACTATCGTTTATAGCCCCTCTGGTGAAATTATTGGTATTTATAGGAAAATACATCTTTTCGACGTTGACTTTGAAAACCTTCATTTCCAAGAATCAGCAATACTCGATCCGGGAAATGCCCCCCTTCTAATTAATACTCCTTGGGGGAAAATTGGTATTTTAATTTGCTACGATCTTCGTTTCCCTGAACTTATGCGTCTTTATGCGTTGCGAGGGGCATCTATGGTAGCAGTTCCAGCTGCTTTTAACCCAATTACTGGGCCTCTCCACTGGGAGGTTCTCTTCCGAGCACGGGCAATAGATAATCAGGTTTTTCTTTTAGGCGCATCACCAGCACCATATCCAAATGCTTCGTACCAAGCTTATGGCCATAGTCTCATTGTGGATCCTATGGGGAGAGTTATCGAACAGCTTGATAACAAAGAAGCAATAATAATACAAGACTTAGATCTTTCATTGGTTGAGCAAGCTCGTCAACAACTCCCTTTGTTAAAGCATCGCCGAAAAGACATCTACGCCTTAAATCCAGATGAAAATTTAATTAGTTTTTAAAAAGACAATAAATGAGAAATAAATTTAAATTAATCAACTCTAAAATGAATTCTCTCCCTTTTGCAAAGGGGGTTAGGGGGATTTGAATTTTTTATTTTTCCGTCATTGCGAGGAGCGTCCTGTGCGACGTGGCAATCTCATTCTTTTAAAGTATTTATAAAGAAAGAAACTAAAAGATGAGATCCTCACGGCTTCATAAAACGAAGCCTCAGGATGACGGGTGTGGTGTCAGATGAGATCCTCACGGCTTCATAAAACGAAGCCTCAGGATGACGGGTGAAAGCCCTGGAAGAGATCCTGGTTGGTTGTTCTATATGAGCACATAAAAAAATTGTTCATGTATTTTCGGGATAGATAATTTGCTCATTATTCCTCTCACTGTATTTATGGATTAGAATATGTTAAACTAACATAAATTATTTATTGATCATTTTCTTAATATATATGGGGGAACGGAAATGGCTGGAGATATTAACTATTTTTTTGGCATTGGAAACCTCACGCGTGACCCTGATCTTCGTTACACTCCCCAGGGAACACCAGTGTGTCGATTCGATATAGCGATGAACCGTATTTATCAAAATAAAAACGGACAACAAACAAAAGATACCACCTTTTTAAGAATAACCGCTTGGAGTAAGCTCGGTGAGAATTGTGCACGTTTTCTTCATAAAGGGAGCAGAGTTGCAGTGGTTGGAGAACTCCTAGCTAATAATTGGGAAGACCGAAATGGAACAAAACGGACTTCCTATGAAGTCCGAGCAATGAATGTCCAATTTCTCTCTCCACTCCAAAAAGCTAACGAAGAAATACGAGAAATTGGAGAGAATTTTTCATCTGAAGCTGAGATTGAACCCTTTAGTTTTGATTCTCAAAACATGGAGAACGCCTTGGGGGAATTAGAAGATATTTCCCCAGAAGGAAGCAACGATGTTGCGCCATTCTAAAACTTTATCCATTTGGCTATTTATCCTATTTTTTCACTTGTTTTTTTCTCTGTCAGCCTATTCAAAAATCAATGTTGAATATCAAGGGCAAATCTTTTCTCTTGATTTACCAACAATAAAAGTCAACGGTGATAATTATATTTCTGTTGAAAGTCTATTTAAGCAAATAGGCGGGGTAGAATATTATTCCCCTATCATGAAAAAAGTAAACCTATTTTTTGGAGGAAAAAATTGGGTTTTATCTCTTGATAAGGGGATCGCTGTTGCCGAAAGTGGAGAAGAAGTCCCCCTGGGAAGTTCGGTCATTATCCAAGACCATTCTGTTTATGTTTCCTCTCAATTACTGAATCAGCTCTTTGGAATCGTCGCTGATACGAGATCAACAACCCCTTCAACTCAGACACCCTCGCCAACCAAAACTCCGACAACAACTTCACCGACTTCTCTTTCAACTGGAAGATCGTCACTTCTGAATGTTCGCTCATATTCTTACACTGATGAAAATCGCTCAAGGGTTACTTTTGATTTTGGCACCAGCTTACCTATCCACTCTATACAGACCGACCAAGTCAACAACCGAATTATTCTTACTTTTAATGATGTTACCCTGGCTCCAGGAACATCAGAAACATTTTCATTCAATGATAACCGAATAGATCGAGTAGAGCTTAATAAAAAAGGAAATAATGTCGAAGCTATTATTTATTTAAAATCTCCCTTCTCTGTTCAAAAAAACCAGTTAGGTGGGGAAAATCCTCGTATTTATTTAGATATAATGGCCTCAACCTTATTAACCTCCCCTGATGTAAAAGTTGTTCCGGTAAGTCCATCTCCCGAGACAAAACCCACTACAACACCAACGCTTAAACCGACCTCTACCCCCAAACCACTGGTCCAACCAACGGCCGAAACACCTTATGACAAAATTAACCCCAAGGTCATCGTTATCGATCCTGGTCATGGAGGAAAAGATCCTGGTTGTGTCGTTAATGGATATCAGGAAAAAGATATTGTTCTCCAGGTTTCTAAAAAACTCAAAGACGCTCTTATCCAGCAAGGTTTTGAAGTCTATTTGACCCGGGAAGGTGATACCTATCCCAACCTTCTGGAACGTTCCGCAGTTGCCAATAATAAGCAACCAGTTGTTTTGTTAAGTATTCATGCCAACGCCGCCCCGAATAAAAAGGCTACTGGGGTTGAAGTTTTTGTTGGAAGCGCACAGATTCAGGGCGAAGGAGCCGCTGATGTTGCAAATCGTGAAAATCAACGCTTTATTTCCGAAGGGTATAACGAAGGACATAACGGAAAAATTAACTCTACACTTCTTGAATCTTATTATTTAGGAAGCCGCAACGTGAGTATGAAACTTGGTTCGTTAATCGAGAAAAATATTGTTAAAGAAACT
>JAAYUT010000278.1 GCA_012517485.1 Candidatus Atribacter fermentans | reverse complement strand
CGTTTTTTTACCGGACATGATAAGAATCTCATTTATTCCAATTCCACAATTCAACAAATAAGAAAAGTGGACTCATGAGATTGCCACGACCTCAAAAAACGAGGTCTCGCAATGACGACTAAAAGTTCCTTCTCTCTTGATGGGAGAAGGTCAGGATGAGGGTGAAAGCCCATGATGAAATCCTGGTTGGTTACTCTTAAGGAGATATCTATAAAAAACATACTGGTATTTACAAGATAGACTTATTATTTTTTTTAAAAACTTATTTTTGGGTTCTACTATTCTTCTGGATTTATATTGGATTTATTTGCAACCAATGCTGAGTTAGTATAAAATAATATAGATGAAATACCAGAATCCTCCACTATACCGAAAAGGGAAGGTGGTTTCCTGGTTATTGGTTTTATTATTTGAACTTTACGTCGAAGACTGATCCTGTTTTACAGGAGAATGAAGGCATACAAACAAGAAAGAGTGGGTCACCAGCCCACTCTTTCTTGTTTGTATGAAAGACCAATATATTTTTTTCGAAAAAGAAAGGAACCGAATGCAGGGGGTTTAATATGAATAAAGACCTTTTTTTTGCAATCGAGCAAATTGAGAGAGCAAAAGGGATTTCTCGTGATACCCTTAAACAGGCGATAGAAGCGGCTCTTCTTTCTGCATATAAGAAAAATTTCAAGGGCCCCCATAAAGCAGTTGAAGTTATTCTTGATCCAGCAACGGGAGAAGTTAAAGTATTTACCCGTAAATTTATCAGTTCTGAAAGCGGTGAAATCATTGATATCGATCTATACGAAGCCTTATCGAACCAAGGTTTAAATCGAGTTGGACCTGGAGAAATAATCCAAGTTGAAATCACACCCAAAGATTTTGGGAGAATCGCAGCCCAAACGGCCAAGCAAGTCATTATGCAACGTATACGAGAGGCCGAGAGAAGCTTGATTTATGATGAATTTTTAGAAAGAGCAGAAGATATTGTGACTGGTGTTATCAACCGGAAAGAAGGGAAAAATATCATTGTCGATTTGGAAAAAATCGAATCTTTTCTTCCCTCCAATGAACAGGTACAATCGGAAAATTATCGGATTGGAGCACGAATGAAATTTTATATAATAGAAGTCAAAAAAACGAGCCGGGGACCTCGTATTGTTTTGTCACGATCGCACCCTGGCTTAGTCAAACGATTATTTGAACTGGAAGTTCCTGAAGTTCATGATGGTTTCGTTACCATTAAAGCTATTGCCCGAGAACCGGGAGCACGAACGAAAATTGCTGTTGAAAGCCGAGATGCCAAGGTCGATCCTGTAGGGTCTTGCATTGGAAATAAAGGAGCAAGAGTTCGACACATAACTGACGAACTACGAGGAGAAAAAATTGATATTATCCGTTGGAGTAACGATCCAAAGGTGTTTATTTCCGACGCATTGAGTCCAGCACAAGTCACTTTAGTTGAACTTGATTCTAATTCCAATACTGCACGGGTCTATGTACCCGATGATCAACTTTCACTCGCTATAGGGAAAGAAGGTCAGAATGCTCGACTCTCTGCCCGTTTAACCGGTTGGAGAATCGATATAAAAAGTGATCGGGAAATAAGAGAGGTGCCCAGTCACTCATGAAAAAAAAGAAAATACCCTTACGGCTTTGCTTATCTTGTCGCCTTCGAAAGGAGAAAAAATCATTGATTCGGATTGTTGCCTCACCATCTGGTGAGATCGATATCGATATGACCGGGAAAAAACCAGGAAGAGGAGCCTACATTTGCCCGAAAACAGAATGTGTTGCTCGTATAAATAGGCAGCTCCTTTCTTCTGCCCTCAAAACTGAAGTCATTCAGGATGATGTCATAGTACTCCAGAGGGTAATTCAAAACCTAATTGAATCCTTACCAAAGGAGGTTAAGCATGGCAAAAATTAGAATATACAAAGTTGCTGAACAACTTGGTATGCCAACTCATGAAGTGATGGATATATTAAAGGCTTTAGGGTCTGATGTCAAAAATCATATGAGTAGTATTGATGAAGAGTATATTGAACTTTTACAAGAAGAAAGGGAGTACCAAAAAAAAGAGGAAGAAAAAAAGCGAAAAAGAAGAGAGCGCACTATCCAAATCAAAGAACCACCTCACTTGAAAGATATTGCTCGACTTCTTGATATGAATTGGGAAGATATTGTTATCAAATTAGCCGATTGGAATGTAATTTTTGACTCAAAAAAACCTTTGCCACCATTAGTGGTTGAACGCTTGGCCCGTGAAAAAAACTGGGAAATAACCTGGGAGGGCGATTTACGAGAAAAAACTATTGAAGCCCTTCAAGGTATTTTACAGATTCGACCTCCCATTGTAACTGTTTTAGGTCATGTCGACCATGGAAAAACCACTTTATTGGATGCGATACGTCGTTCTAAGGTTGCAGAATCTGAGTATGGTGGAATCACCCAAAAAATTGGAGCGTATCAAATCGAAATTAATAACAAAAAAATCACTTTTGTTGATACACCTGGCCATGAAGCTTTTACTGCAATGAGAGCACGAGGAGCCCAAGTCACCGATATAGCTATTTTGGTCGTCGCTGCTGACGATGGTGTCATGCCTCAAACCATTGAAGCTCTCCAGCATGCGAAAGCTGCTGATGTGTCAATCATAGTCGCCATTAACAAGATCGATAAACCAGGTGTAAACCCTGATCGAATTAAACAACAACTCTCTGAATATGGTCTCGTTCCTGAAGAATGGGGCGGAGATACTATTTTTGTGAATATATCTGCTCTTCAGAAAAAAGGGATTAATGACCTTCTGGAAATGATATTACTTCAAGCTGAAATCTTGGAACTGAAAGCTCGATATCAGGGTTTTGCTACAGGAACTATTATAGAGTCTCGATTGGATCGAGGGAAGGGACCAGTTGCAACGGTTATTGTGAAAGAAGGAACTCTTAAGATTGGAGATTTTTTTGTTGCTGGTGCCACGTGGGGAAAAGTTCGCTCCCTGTTTTCGGTAAATGGAAAAGCTATTCAAGAAGCTCTTCCCTCTATGCCAATAGAAATTGTCGGTTTTTCTGAGCTACCTCCAGCTGGAACTCAATTCATGGTTTTAGAAGATGAAAAGATTGCTCGTTTGATTGCAAACCAAAAACAACTGAAGGAGCGGGAAAAAACATTGAAAGGATCAAGCGCCCAGATTACCTCTCTCGAAGAGCTTCTCTCTCCAGAAGAAGGAAAAAAGCGAGAGTTGAATATTATCCTCAAAGCAGATTTTCAAGGATCTCTTGAAGCAATTGAAAAAGTTCTTTCCCAAATCGAAAGTCAAGAAATTCAAATTCATGTCATTTCTAAGGGGGTCGGTAACATAAATGAAGCCGATGTGGTCTTAGCCGCGGCTTCGAAGGGAATCGTCATTGGATTTGACGTGAAACTTCCTTCCGAGGTTTCAAAGGCTGCTAAAAGGGAAGGGGTGGATGTCCGTCTCTATCGAATCATTTATGACGTTATTGAAGATTTGCAAAATGCCATAAAAGGAATGGTAACACCCAAGAAATATATAGAAAACATTGGGAAAGCTGAAGTAAGAGCAGTGTTTAAAATCCCAAAAACTGGTGTCATATCTGGTTCTTATGTCACGTCGGGTAAAATCGAAAGAAATGCTTTTGTGCGGGTCATTAGAAAAGGAGAAATACTCGAAGAGTCAGCTAAGATTGTCTCCTTAAAAAGGTTTAAAGAAGACGTGAAAGAAGTATCAATGGGCTATGAATGTGGAATTGGACTTGATCGTTTTGAAAATTTTGAAGTGGGAGATATTTTAGAAGCTTATATTATCCGAGAAGAAATATGAGAATAGGATCTGGACAGGTATTACTTTCTCTTCCTGAAAGTTTTTCACTGAAAGATAAAAGAAGAATTATGAATTCTATCAAACAACGATTGAGAAACCGTTTTAACCTCTCTGTTATTGAGATAAATCCTGATCTTGCCTGGAATCAAGGCCAAATCGGTTTTGCCTGTGTGGGTGAAAATGAAATGACGGTTAAACATTTGATCAATCAGATAAGCCGCTTTGTTGAAGAAGATGGTCGGTATGAAATCATTCAGTTTACAATTCAAATCTATTGACTATTCAAAAAATGGCAGAACTGTCAAAAGGGGGTCTAAAAATGAAGAGCTTTCGCTCCCAACGTTTGGCTGAGCTTATCAGAAGAGAAATAGCCACTCTGGTTATATCCGATGCGGCAGATCCACGTATAAAAAGAATGACTATAACTCATGTCAATATTACTCCTGATTTAAAAATTGCTCGAATACACGTCTCTTTTCCTGGAAACAAAAATGAAATTGAAGAAAGTTTTCAAGCTTTGCAGAAAGCAAGTCGATTTATAAGAAGTCATGTCAGTCAAAACATACGAATACGGTATATGCCTGAAATTGAATTTATTTACGATACCAGCTTAGAAAAAGCTTATCAGGTTATTGACCTCATTAATCAAATTGGAAGAAAAAGCAGGAGTTAAAAATGGAAATACACCATTTCATTGATTCGCTACCCCAGAAAACTCCCATAATCATCGCTTCTCATTTGAATATTGATGGTGATGGATTAGGGTCGATGATATCCCTTTATTTACTTCTTATTCAAAGAAAATTTAAACCAATCATGGTTTATGATGATTCAATTCCTTATTTTTACCAATTTTTACCCAATTTAAAAGATATCCATTCTCTTCATCATCTGAAGCTGAAACAAATTTCGGAAAATTCGGTTTTTTTTGCAGTTGACTGCTCAAACCCTCAACGATTGGGCCGGCTCAATGATATACGAGAGAAGTGTGCCTTTGTGGTCAATATTGATCATCACCCTGATAATTCTTTATATGGAAACATTAATATTGTTGATGCACAATGTCCTGCAACAACAATTCTTATTTACAATTTAGCAAAAAAAATTCAAGCCAAATTTGATTCATCACTTTCCACATCTCTACTCACTGGGCTTATTACCGATACTGGTGGGTTTCAATATGTCGAATTAAATCAGAAACTTCTTAGCATTTTGGAAGACCTCGTTTATCAAGGAGCATCGGTAGCAACGATTATGCGCTATGCTTTTAAGTGCCGACGCCATTCCGCGCTGAAATTGTTAGGTGTGGCTTTGAACCATTTTGTATACGATTTTCAAAATCATTTTGGAATGACCTATCTTCTTAAAAGCGATTTTGAATTCTGTGAAGCCTCAGAAGAAGATACTGAAGGAATTGTTGATTATGGACTCTATATTCCTGGCTCACTTATATCGGTATTTATCCGAGAAATTGACCATCAAACTTTTAAAGTGAGCCTCCGGTCCCAAGATGAAACCAACATTCTTCCGATTGCTCATGCTTTTGGCGGGGGAGGGCATTTAAAGGCGGCTGGTTTTAAAATTCAAGGTGATTTTAAAACTGTCTATCAAAATCTCAAAGAATATATTCAAGGGTATCTCTCTTCCCAAACTGGGAGACCCCATTCTTTATCTGTATAAAAATATGATTGGTGGAATCCTCCCCGTGTATAAACCGGTGGGAGTTGTTTCCCATCGTATGGTAGAAATCATCCGTAAGGTGCTTGAAGTAAAAGTTGGCCATTCTGGAACTTTAGACCCCTTTGCCAGAGGCCTTCTTCTCATTTGCTGGGGGAAAGCGACTCGTTTCACTTCTTTTTTTCAAGACCTTCCTAAATTATACCGGGCTTGGATGCGTTTTGGCATTTCCACCGATTCCTATGATGTCCTCGGGCAGATTCAAAACTTCTCACCTCAACCACTCACGACCGATATGATTGAAAAAGCCATTTCCCCTTTTCAAGGAACGAGACAACAAATCATTCCTCTTTTTTCCGCGACCAAATATCAAGGGCATCGTTTATACAAATATGCTCGTACAGGAAAATCAATTCCTGAACTGAAAAAAGAGATCACTATTCACCAACTGAAAATCATCAAAATCCAATCTGGAATATTCCCTGAGGCAGAAATTCTCCTCTCTTGTTCATCAGGCACCTATATTCGAAGCATTGCTCACGAAATTGGCGAACAGCTAGGTGTTGGAGGCTATGTGTATAGTCTACGTCGAGAAAACATTGGAAATTTTTCCTGGCTTGATAGTCTGGTTATCTCGGATGTCTCTCTTCAAAAGGATTTTTTAATCCAAAAGTCCATTCCCATTGATCAAGCTTTATATTGGTTACCATCAATCACAATCTCAAATGAGGAAGGAAAAAAATTACTACAAGGAAACTCTGTCCAGTGGTTTGAATTCCTTCCGTTCAAATCGAACTCTTGGGTAAAAATTTATTCACACAATCACTTTATTGGTCTCGCTCGTTTCAACCAGAATAAACGGCTTCTTCACCCTGGAATTATAATCGAAGAGAGGAGTCGACATGTTTTATAAGGGTTTTCCAACAAATTCTTCTGAATCGGTCATAGCGCTTGGTTTTTTTGATGGTATCCATTTAGGTCATCAAGCCGTTTTAAACCAGGCGGCTGCCTTTGCTTCTGAAAAAAAGAAATCCTTGCGCATACTTACTTTTTATCCCCACCCAAGAAATTCTATTCAGCACAGTCACCGGATAAAATACCTAACGACCTATATCGAAAAATACCAACGTTTTCAGAGTTTCTATCCAGGTTGTGAGGTCTATTTTCTTCGATTTAATCATCAACTTCGTCATACTCCACCTGAACAATTTCTTAACCAGATCAATCAATGGTTTAAACCAGTCGCGGTGATTACTGGTGAAAACTTTCGATTTGGATACAGAACTCAAGGAGATCAAATATTTCTTCAGCATTTCTTTAAAAAAAGGGGGGTTTATACTGCTATCATTCCTTCAATATCAATTGACGGAGCTATTCTATCCAGTACCATGATTCGTCAACTTATTAAAAAGGGTGATATGAAGAAAGCGAATTTGATTTTAGGATATCCTTATTCCATCAGAGGTCGAGTCGTAAAAGGAAAACAAATCGGAAGTCAAATCGGTTTTCCAACAGCAAACTTTTTTCCAGTTTCATCAAAATTGATGCCACCTCATGGCGTTTATTTTGGTTCCATCAACTGGAAAAGGGGAGAGTATCCAGCTTTAATTTACATTGGAACCAAACCAACTGTCATTCAAAACCAAAGAAGAGTGGTTGAGGTCCATATTGATCACCAAATTTGTCAACCCCTTTATCAAGAGCGAATTGTAGTACAACTTAAGAATTTTTGGCGCTTAGAAAAGCATTTCCCAACTATCGAGGCATTAAGAGAACAAATAACCTTCGATAAAGCCGCTTTTAACGCGTATTTACAGCATACTCAGGGTGTGATAAACTAAATATCGAATGTATAGAAATTGGAGGTGTCATATCAATTGGCTCTTACTAAAGAAAAGAAAAACGAGCTCATAGAACAATTTAAAAATCACGATGGAGATACCGGTTCTCCGGAAGTTCAGATTGCTTTGCTTACTGAAAGAATTCGTGAACTTACCGAACACTTAAAAATCCATACCAAAGACTTTCATTCTCGTCGAGGTCTTTTCATGATGGTCGGTCAACGACGCAGGTTATTGAATTATTTAAAAAAGTACCACGTTGATCGTTATTATTCGATCTTAGAAAAGTTATCATTGCGAAAATAAGAAGAAGGTGTTGACAATAAACAGAGCTGAAATTGAATTTGGTGAAAACAATTGTATTATTGAGACAGGAAAAGTTGCCAAACAAGCTGGTGGAGCGGTACTGGTTCGTTATGGAGATACAGAGGTTTTAGTCACGGCAACTGAGTCTGATGAACCACGAGAAGATATTGACTTTACCCCTCTTTTAGTTGATTATGAAGAACGTTTTTATGCCGCTGGAAAAATACCTGGAGGATTTATCAAGAGAGAAGGAAAACCAAGAAGCGACGCCATTCTAAATGGACGTTTAATTGATCGATCGATCCGACCGCTTTTTCCTGAGTTTTACCGAAATGACATTCAAGTCGTTACAACCGTTCTTTCAGTCGATGAAAAAAATACTCCGGAAATACTTGGTTTGTTGGGAGCTTCCCTGGCTTTGGGAATTTCTGAAATACCTTTTGAAGGACCAATTGGTGTTTGTCGAATCGGTTTGTTAGAAAAAGATAATTTTATTATCAACCCGAGCTTAGATCAGATTATTTCCAGCCGTTTAGACATGGTCATTGCTGGTTCAGAAGAAGGAATTACCATGATCGAAGCTGGTGCAAAAGAGGTTTCAGAAGCAGATATCACTCAAGCTTTAAAAATTGGGTATGAATTTATTCTTAAGACAATTCGAACCCAAAAAGAAATTATTTCGAAATGGGGAAAACCGAAAAAAGAAGTCGTTATTCCCGCCTATTTTGCCGAATTTGAAGATTGGATTCGAACCAATTATCTTTTACAAATTGCCGATAAAGTCGCTGTTTTTGATAAATCTGAACGTCAGAAAACCATCAATCTGCTTTATAAACAAGCCGTTGAAGAGGCTAGTGAGACTTTTGAAAATCTTCAAGGATTTTCTTTACTTTGGGAAAAAGTCGTAAAAGAAAGCATTCAGAATCTTCTCTTTAAAAGCGGTGTGAGGCAGGATGGTAGACGTCCGGATGAAATTCGACCGATTAATTGTGAAGTAGGGATTCTGCCCCGAACTCACGGATCAGCTCTTTTCACGCGAGGGCAAACCCAAGCTATGGCTATAACCACTTTGGGAGCAGCCAGTGAGGGTCAGAAAGTCGATGGCCTTCAGGATGAAGAAGCTCGACGGTTTATGCTCCACTACAATTTTCCACCTTTCAGTACTGGTGAAGTAAAACCAATGAGAGGTCCAGGACGGCGAGAAATTGGACATGGTGCTTTAGCCGAAAGAGCACTCGAATATTTTATTCCACCAGAATCAGAGTTCCCTTACGCTATACGGATCGTTTCAGAAATACTTGAATCCAATGGTTCATCGTCAATGGCAACCGTTTGTGGAGGAAGTCTTTCATTGATGGATGCTGGTGTCCCAGTTCGATCAGCTTGTGCTGGTTTATCTATTGGGTTAATGAGAAATCAGGAAACCAATATATTATTAAGAGATATTCTCGGTTCCGAAGATCATTATGGTGAGATGGATTTTAAAGTGGCAGGGAGCCGACAAGGAATTACTGCCATTCAACTTGATGTAAAAAATCGCGGATTGAGCTGGGAGCTTTTAAGCCAAGCGCTCGATGAAGCAAAATCTGGACGACTTCATATCCTAAAGATTATGGATCAAGTTCTCGATGCACCTCGTAAAGTCCTTTCTCCTTATGCACCCAAAATCGGAATACTCGAAATTAATCCTGATCGAATCGGTTCAGTCATTGGACCAGGTGGGAAAATTATTAAAAAAATTGTTGACGAAACTGGAGCGATTATTGACATTCAAGATGATGGAAAAATTATCATTTTCTCTCGTAATGAAGAAGGCAAAACCAAAGCAGTTGAAATGATCAAAAACATTACTCAGGAAGTTGAAATAGGAAAAATCTATTTGGGACGAGTGACCAAAACCACTGATTTTGGAGCCTTTTTCGAAATTTTTCCAGGACGGGAAGGGCTCGTTCATATTTCTCAGTTAGCTCGGGAACGAGTTCGAAAAACCGAAGATGTCGTTAAAACTGGTGATGATATCTTAGTCAAGGTTATTGGCATTGACTCTTTTGGAAAGGTATCTCTTAGTCATAAAGATACATTGACTGATTCTCCTGGTCTCTCAAAAGATGCCCAGCGCTCTAGGGAAAAACCTCGCATTCACTCGAAAAAAGATAAAGAATAGAGAGATTGAGTAAATAGGTATGCTTTCAAAAAAAAACAAGATACTCATTGACACTTTTTTAGTTATTTTTGGGGCGTATGCTTTGCTTGCTCTGCTTTCCTATGATGTAGGCATCCTTGGTGAATACATTAAAACAGTTTTTCTTTATGTATTCGGTATCGGTGCCTATATCGTTCCGTTTTATCTTTTTTACCTGAGTATAGAAATCTTTACTTTTGAACATCCCGGTCGATTTCGTACCTGGAGTCGAATCGCCGGGATAACTCTCTGGTTTATCATTTTTTTGACAATCAGCCAATGGCAAGCCGAACAAAATAATTTTACTTTACCATCAGGAGAATTCGGTGGTTGGTTTGGAAAAGCTCTTTTTTCTTATCTCATCTATTACTTAGGATCATCTGGTCTTTTTCTCGTTCTTCTTTGTCTTTCTTTTTTCAGCACCTTCATCATTGGTGAGGGACGCTGGATACGAGCTCTTCTTTCAATCATTAAAAGAGGATTGGGTTTTTCTCATCAACCAAAATACTACCATTATTCAGAAGAGGTTAGTCCTCTTCCCCCAAAAAAAGAAAGGAAAAGCAGCCTTTTTAAATCGAATGCTCAACCAAAAACTGCTCTAACTTCGGAATCGAAACCAACTTCCAAAGAATCTCAATTAAGCAAAACAAACCGACTTGAGGATGATGTTTTTAAACTGGAAGAATTGGATATTGAGCCTCCCATTGAACCATTGCCTCAAATTGTCAATACCCCTCCAGTACCAGAAAAAACTGGAGGAACAGTGTCTAAAATAAAAAGAAAAAAGGGGAAGGAATGGATACTTCCCTCAATGGATATTTTAAATGAATATCCGAATCGGAGTGATCGAGTTTCTCGAGAAGAAATTACTCTTGGAATAAAAAAATTAGAGCAAACTTTCCTTGAATTTAACGTACCGGGAAAGGTGGTAAATGTCCGGATTGGGCCAACCATAACTCGATATGAATTTCAGCCAGCTCCTGGAATTAAAGTGAATAAAATTGTTGCGCTTTCTAATGATATTGCCTTGGCTTTTGCCGCTGCTGCAGTCCGAATCGAAGCTCCTATACCTGGCCGATCTGCAGTTGGTATTGAAATACCGAATGAAAACAAAGAAATCGTATCTATGAAAGACCTCTTAGAAACCACTCATTTTTTAAAAGACTCTTCACCGCTCTCCATTGTTATTGGGAAAGATGTGATTGGAAGACCATTAATTTGTGATCTTCGTGATATGCCTCATCTTTTAATTGCGGGAGCAACTGGTTCGGGGAAAAGTGTGTGTATTAATGTGATCCTTGCCAGCCTCCTTTATAAAGCCGATCCAAATCAACTTCGCATTGCTATGGTCGACCCAAAAAGGGTGGAATTGTCAATTTATGCCGATCTTCCTCATCTTTGTGTACCGGTCATATCTGATGTAAGATGGGTAGTTAAGTTTTTGAAATGGTTATGTCGTGAGATGGATACCCGATATAAAATGCTTTCTGATCTCTCCACTCGAAATATTGAAGAATATAATAAAACAGTTGAAGAATACGAACGATTACCATATGTTGTTGTAATTATCGATGAATTAGCTGATTTAATGATGACCGCTCCTTCTGATGTCGAATCCTATATTTGTCGTTTAGCTCAAATGGCTCGAGCTGTTGGCATCCATTTAGTCGTTGCAACTCAGCGACCTTCGGTTGATGTCATTACTGGGCTCATTAAGGCGAATTTTCCTTCGAGAATTTCTTTCGCCGTTTCGTCACAAGCTGATTCAAAAACCATACTTGATGGTCCAGGCGCCGAGAAGCTCTTAGGAAATGGAGACATGTTATTTTCCCCGGTGGGAGTCAATAAATCAATTCGAGGTCAAGGAGCGTATATAAGTACTTCTGAAACGAAAAAAATTGTTGAGCATTGGTTAAACCAGAGTGGAGAAATATATTATTCAATGGATTTTGTTCTGAAAGAAGAGGTTGCCGAAACGTCTGATGATGATGATGAAGAACTCTATCGAGAAGCAGTTTCAGTAGTTATAGAAAATGGCAAAGCTTCAACCTCACTTTTACAAAGACGACTCCGAATTGGTTTTAACCGTGCTGCCCGATTAATTGAACGAATGGAAAGCGAAGGTTTGGTAGGTCCTTATGAAGGAAGCAAACCCAGAAAAGTTATCGCCAATAGAGGGGACGATATGTTATGAACGAAGAAAAAATATCGGGAATCGGGAGTCTTTTAAGAAGAAAACGGGAAGAACTGAACCTATCTTTAGAAGACATTGAGCAACAAACTTTTATTAATAAAAGATATTTAAAAGCAATTGAAGAAGAACAATGGGAAAAGCTTCCCGGGTATTCACACACTTTTGGATACGTTAAAAATTATGGAAGGGTGCTTCATTTAAACCAAGAAACTTTGAAGAGTCATTTTCAGCAAAGTTACCCCGATCTCCCCAAAAAAGAGACATCTTCTCGAGGGAAATATCGCGAATTTACTCCAGACAAAGCGAACCTTTTTAAAAAAATTCTCCTTTTCCTCATTATTGCTGCAGCAATCTTGACTTCACTCTACTTGTCTATCGAATTTAGGAAAAATCATGATGACTTTCATAGCACGATTTCGTTTTCAGAAGTAACAAACCAGCCAGAAGCAACCATTCCCTCAGTCAATACCAGCCCAGAAGCAACACCGGTTTTGGTTCAAGTCGCCACACCAACCCCAACCCCAGAATTTTTACTACAGGTTAAATTGTCTGCCGATGAAGTTGCTTGGCTTCAAGTGACAACCAACGATAATCAGAAAGTTTTTTCGGGTGTTTTAGTTCCCCAAAAGGAATATCGATTCCTCAGTAATTCGTCTTTAATTATGTCGTTTCTAAACGGCTCAAAAGTAAGAGTCACCCTCAATGGAACCGAAGCTGGTTTTCTTGCTGAAAACGATCAACGAGCAGAAAGAATCTTCCGTCCATGAAAAGTTTGTCTTTTATTTCACTCGGGTGTGACAAAAACCTGGTGGATTCTGAAGTCATAATAGGAAAGTTGCTTTCTTCCAACTACGCCGAGATAACCGATCCAGAAGCAGCTGATTTGATCGTAATCAATACCTGCTGTTTTATTGACGAGGCAATCCAAGAAACTGAAATCTGGATTAACCGACTGGTTCAGATAAAAAGAGAAGATCCTCATAAGACCCTCATGGTTATGGGCTGTTATCCACAACGATATGGAAAGCAATTACCTTCAAAATATCCTGAGGTTGATTTTTGGGTTGGAGTGAACGATTTTCCATTTATCAATGAAATCCTGACCAAGCAGAATGGAAATCGAGTATTTATTGATAATCCTCCCTATCTTTACAATGAGAAGACCGAACGATTCCTTTCAACTCCATCTCATTACGCCTATATAAAAATAACCGAAGGTTGTAACCATCATTGTAGTTACTGTGTTATTCCATCTATTCGTGGTAAACAGAGAAGTCGTCAAATCGAATCAGTTCAAAAAGAGGCTCTTCAATTAATTGATCAGGGAGTGAAAGAGATCATTCTGATCGGCCAAGACATTGGTCATTATGGTTTAGATTTGTCTGGCAAAAAAGAACTTGCTCATCTCCTTCAAAAATTAGATCGCTCCCTCCCGAATGACATTTGGATTCGTCTTCTGTATCTTTCTCCCGATAGCATAAATCAACAATTGATTGAAACTATTGCTTCTTCTGAGAAAGTATGCAAATATTTAGATGTTCCTCTTCAACATATTCATCCTTTCATACTGCAAAATATGAATCGACCATCAAACATTGAAAAAACATTTGAAATTTTAAACACTCTTCGCCATTCTATACCAGGTTTATTTCTTCGTACAACTTTAATGGTTGGTTTCCCTGGAGAAACGGAGGCTATTTTTCGCCAAATGGTTTCAGTGATAAAATCCTTTCGGTTTGAACGTTTAGGGTGTTTTATTTATTCTCCACAACCTGGTACACCTGCTTCCCAACTCCCTCATCAAGTGAACGACGAAATAAAACAAAATCGTTATCATGAGATAATGAAAATTCAGAAAAAAATAGCTCGTGACTTTCATCGCTCTTTAATCGGAAAGACCTTGGAGGTCATTTTGGATCAAGGTCCCCTCCCGAAGAAACCAAGAACCTTTTTAGGTCGAACATACGGTGATGCTCCTGAAGTCGACGGTCAAATCAAAGTGACGGGTCATAAGGATTCAAAAACATTACAACCTGGTAATATTTTAAAGGTAACTATTAACAAGAGTTCAACCTATGATCTGGAGGGAGTGTACTCATGAAATCGGCAATTCTCTGTATTGGAACCGAAATAACAACTGGATTGGTGAGAGATCAAAACGCCTATTTTTTAGCTTTTCATCTCACATCGGTGGGTCTTTTCCCTAAGTTGGTTCTGTTTGTACCCGATCATAAAGAAACCATTGCCAAAACTTTACAATTTTTATTTGAGGATGAAGAAATTCAATCTTTATTTATAACCGGTGGTTTAGGTCCAACCCAAGATGATTTGACTCGAGAAACATTAGCTGAAATTTTGGGAAAAAAGTTATGTTTTATCCCTGAACAATGGGAAAACATTGTCCGTTTTTATCAAAAAATTCGCCATACTCAACCACCTGAAAACAACCGAAAGCAGGCTTTTATCCCAGAAGGGGCTGTTCTTTTAGAAAATCCGCTGGGAACTGCCCCTGGTTTTATTTCTGATTTTCAAAATAAAAAAATATTTGTCATACCCGGCGTACCAAAAGAAACAGAGTATTTTTGGCCAATCATAAAAACCCATCTTCCTTCTCATGACAACCAATTTTACCGAAGTGAGATGATAAAAATTTGTGGAGTAGGGGAGTCACGATTTGAACATGAAATCCAGCCTTTTTTATCTTCTCTTCCCGATACTCTCCAATCAGCTTATCTCCCTTATTTTGGAGAAGTATGGTTTTATCTTTATTCTTATGAAAAAAATCCTCAAATTATTCAAAATGCCGAAAATGTCATAAAAAAAATTAAGGACGTGTGGAAACCATATCTTTTTTCTCAGTGGGGAAATACCTTAGAACAAGCCTGTGGAATGTTGCTCTCGGAAAAACATTTAACCATAGCAATTGCAGAATCGTGTAGTGGAGGATTATTAAGCCATCGCCTAACCAATGTTCCTGGGAGTTCATCCTATTTTTATCGTGGATATGTCGTTTATAGTAACCAAGCCAAAATCGAGGATATTGGAGTCCCTTCTTCATTACTTGTTCAGCATGGTGCAGTATCTGAAGAAGTTGCACATGCCTTAGCAGTAGGAGTAAGAAAGAATTCCAATACCGATATTGGTATTGGAATTACTGGTATCGCTGGTCCTTCAGGTGGTTCAGAACAAAAGCCTGTGGGATTAGTTTACATTGGAATATCCAATTCTCAACATACTCAAGTTAAGAAATACCTATTTTCTGGTGATCGAGAGGTTATCAAAACTCTTTCGACTCAAAGCGCTCTCACTCAATTGTTTTTACAGCTTCAGAGAGGTGCTCTCAATGAACGATAAGCCCATTCGCAGTTTTATTGCGTTTGACCTTACTTCAGAAGCAAAAGCCTTTATTCTTTCAATAATTGAAAAAAACCAAGTTCGTTTGCCCCAAGCTCGATGGGTACAACCTGATCAGATTCATATTACCCTTCAGTTTTTTGCTGCATTATTTCCTACTCAAGTTGATCAAATAAAAATATACATCCAAAACTTCTTTCCACAGATCGAATGCTTTCAGTCAACCTTAACCGAAATTGGTGTCTTTTCTTCCTGGAATAGAGTACGGGTCATCTGGCTTGGATTTGATTATCAAGCAGGTGAGATGATGAAAAAAGCAGCTCAGGCTTTAAACGAAGAATGTCTAAAACAAGGCATAACCGTCGATCTTTCTCGGCCATTTTCTCCCCATCTTACCTTAGCACGGTTAAAAAAACCAGTTTCCATTCGTCCTCAACAATTGTTCCAACCTCCATGCTATACTACATTTATTAAGCAGGTATCATTTTATCAAAGTACTTTGACACCTCGGGGACCGATTTATACCCCTTTAATGACCATACCGCTGAAAGAGGTGAAATAATTGACAGATAAAGAAGATATGGTAAAACAAGCCATTAATATGATTGAAAAAAAATATGGTAAAGGCGCTATCATGCTGTTAAGCCAAGAAACTATGGCAACCGATATTGAGATTATAAAAACCGGATCAGTTCTCCTTAACATGGCTTTAGGTGTTGGTGGTATTCCTCGAGGTCGTGTCGTGGAAATATATGGGCCGGAAGCTTCTGGAAAAACCACCATTGCCCTTCATATTATTGCAGAAGCACAAAAAAAGGGTGGAATAGCCGCATTTATTGATGCAGAACATGCTCTTGATCCCATCTATGCGGGAAAAATAGGAGTTCAAGTCGACAAACTCTTAATCTCTCAGCCAAGCACTGCCGAAGAAGCTTTGGATATTGTCGATACCTTAGTCAGGAGTGGAGCAGTAGATGCAGTTGTTTTGGATTCTGTAGCCGCCTTGGTTCCCCGTGCTGAATTGGAAGGAACTATTGGTGAACAAATTGTTGGGCTCCAAGCACGGCTCATGTCTCAAGCATTACGAAAGTTAACCGGATTTATCAGCAAAACGAGAACTGTTGCTATCTTTGTTAATCAACTTCGAGAAACCATTGGGAATATTTATGGACCCACCGAAACCACTCCTGGAGGACGAGCTTTAAAATTTTATGCCAGTGTTCGTATCGATGTCAGGAAAAGAGATTTTATACGCATTACCGATAATGAAATTATTGGAACCAAAACTCGAGTCAAAGTTGTTAAAAATAAAGTGGCTTCTCCCTTTAAAGAAGTGGAAATCGAATTAATTTACGGGGAGGGAATATCAAAAGAAGGGGAAGTCCTTACTCTTGGAGAAAATACTGGTTTGGTAAAACGAGCTGGAAGTTGGTTTTCTTTTAATGATAATCGCTTAGGGCAAGGACGAGAAAATACCCGAGCCTTCTTGAAAGAAAACCCCGATGTTGCCAACCAAATTTTGATCGCAGCTTTGGAAAAAATGAACGTTGATCCGAATTTGGTTATGAATTAATCTGATGATGAGAAAGTTGACTATTGAAGAACGTATTGCTCGCTTAATAAGTAAGACTTGGTATACTAAAAAAAAGCTCCGAGAAAAACTCATTTCAGATGGATATCCAGAAAATGAGGTTGAGAAATCACTTCAAGCTTTTGAACAAGATGGATATATCGATGACGAGTTTTTTATGAAAACGTATTTGGAACGAAAAAGAAACAGTAATCCTCGTGGCTACTATGCCTATAAGATGGAACTGGAAAGATTGGGTATCGAAAAAGATTTGCTCGAACAGTTACGAACAAATTACTTTCCACTTTCTGAAGAAATGAAAGATGGAGTCAAACTTATTCAAAAATGGTTTGAACAAGGTGAAACTTGTCGAGACCGAATCATCTCCCGTTTAACACAAAAGGGGTTTAGTTTTGAAATTGCCGAATGGGCTTGGGCTCAATTCCAAGCTAATCCACAAAACGAGTTACCTTGACTTGACTAAGACCCATCGGTAGAATATTCACTATGCAGTTTTTTAACCTTACTTTGATGATGTACCAAAATTTTTTTCATCGATAATTGAGAGGGGAAACCCGAAAAATCACTGAACATCGAATAGAATCAGTCAATATTGGTCAGGCTTTTTTATTCGTACTTTGAAAACTGAATAAGGGGTGAACGCACAAATGTTGCTTGTATATATATTAATAGGTATTGTGGTTGGAATTGGGTTAGGATTCAAAGCAGGAATGAATTTTAAACTAAAACAATTACAACAAAAAAAGGAAGACGTCGAGCAAAAAATCCAAGAATTGCTTCAGGATGCGAATCGTGAGGCTGAAACTATTAGAAAAGAAGCTTTACTCAGCTCCAAAGAGCAAATCCTTAGAGAAAAACAAATCTTGGAAGAAGAAATCAAGAAAAAAAGGAAAGACTTACAGGGTTTTGAAGCTCGTTTGTTAAGAAGAGAGGAAATGTTAGAAAGACGAAGCGACCAGATCGAAAAAAGAGAAAATCATCTTCAAAAAATTCAAGAACTGGCTGAAAAAACTTTAAAAGAAGTTGAAGAAATGAAATCAAAAGAAGTTGAAGAATTGGCTCGAATTGCCGGATTAACCATTGAAGATGCCCGCGATGAATTGTTGGATCGCTTAGAGAAAACCCTGGCTTTTGAAACTGGTCTAAAAATTAAAGAAGCGGAAGAAAATGCCAAAAAAGAAGTAGAAAAGAACGCTCGGAATATTGTTGTGCAAGCCGTTC
Source organism: Candidatus Atribacter fermentans (assembly GCA_012517485.1). Lineage (GTDB taxonomy): Bacteria > Atribacterota > Atribacteria > Atribacterales > Atribacteraceae > Atribacter > Atribacter fermentans. The sequence continues at coordinate 2,652 of JAAYUT010000278.1, read as the reverse complement.
AACGATATGCTGCTGAATATACAGCAGAAAACACCGTTTCTATTGTAACATTGCCAAATGATGATATGAAAGGGCGCATAATTGGTCGGGAAGGTAGGAATATTCGAACCTTTGAGATGATGACTGGAGTAGACCTTATCATTGATGATACTCCCGAAGCAGTTATCATATCATCCTTTGACCCCATCCGTCGCGAGATTGCCCGCATCGCTTTGGAAAAACTAATTTTAGATGGTCGTATACATCCTGCACGGATTGAAGAGCTTATCGAACGTGCAAAAACCCAGGTTGAAGAAAAAATTATCCAAGAGGGCGAGCAGGCTCTTTTTGACACTGGTATGAAAAATGTCAATTCTGACCTGGTCAAACTTTTGGGAAAGCTTTATTATCGAACCAGTTATGGGCAAAATGTACTCCAACACTCTAAAGAAGTAACACATTTTGCCGGGATAATGGCTTCCGAACTGGGATTAAATGTTCATTTAGCCAAAAGAGCTGGTTTACTTCACGATATTGGGAAAGCTCTTGATCATGAAGTTGAAGGACCTCATGCCAAAATCGGGGCTGAATTAGCTGAACGATATGGTGAAAGGTGGGAAATCGTACATGCTATCGAAGCACACCATAATGACATAGAACCACAAACTATCGAAGCTGTCTTGATTCAAGCAGCTGATGCGATATCAGCTTCACGACCGGGTGCCCGTCGAGAAAGCTTAGAAGCATATATTAAAAGGTTGGAACAGTTGGAAAAAATATCCAATTCATTTGATGGTGTTGAAAAGTCATACGCCATTCAAGCTGGTCGAGAAGTTCGAATTATTGTCAAACCCGAGAAAGTGGATGATGCCCTTTCGGCAAAATTAGCCTATGATATCGTCAAAAAAATTGAAAAAGAGCTTGAATACCCAGGTCAAATTAAAGTAACTGTCATCCGCGAGACCCGAGCTGTAGAATATGCAAAGTAGGAGGAAAGCATCTTGAGATTTCTCATCATTGGAGATGTTATTGGAAAACCGGGTCGAAAAATTGTTGGAGAAAAACTTAAAACGATCAAAAAAACTCAGAATATCGATGCGGTCATTGTCAATGGCGAAAATTCCGCGGGAGGATTAGGAATCACCCCCGAAACAACTGAAGAACTTCTTGGATATGGCATTGACGTGATTACTACTGGTAATCACGTCTGGGATAAAAAAGAAATTCTTCCCTATATTGATCATCAATTTAGGTTGTTACGTCCTTTGAATTATCCACCTGGTGTTCCAGGAAATGGATCGGTCATTCTTAAAAACCAACAAAATAAATGGGCAGTCATTAACTTAAGCGGTCGGGTATTTATGTCACCGTTGGATTGTCCTTTTCAAGCTATTGATAAAGAATTAGAAATAATAAAAAATGAAACCAATATCATATTGGTTGATTTTCATGCCGAGGCGACCTCAGAAAAAATCGCTTTTGGATGGTATTGTGACGGTCGAGTTTCTTGTGTCATTGGAACTCATACCCATGTTGTTACTGCCGATGAAAAAATACTACCTGGTGGAACTGCCTACATCACTGATATCGGTATGACTGGGGCCCATCATTCGGTAATCGGGATTGAAACGAAGCAAATCCTAAGTCGTTTTTTAACCCAAATACCAGTTCGATATACTGTTGCCAAAGAGAATATTATTCTGAATGGTGTTATTGTAGAAGTTGATGATCAAACTGGAAAGTCAGTTTCAATCGCACGATTCAGTTTGAGTTGAAGTCTATTCAATTTTATTCTAACTTCAACAAGGAGGATATTCATAGGTGGACGTACTGAAGGTATCTTCAAAATCGAATCCAAATTCAGTTGCAGGTGCTCTTTCTGGAATCATTCGAGAAAAACAAATAGTTGAAATTCAAGCAGTAGGTGCCGGTGCTGTGAATCAAGCCATTAAAGCTATCTCAATTGCACGGGGTTTTCTTGCGCCGAATGGAATTGACTTGGTCTGCATTCCAGCTTTCACCGATATCAGTATTGATGGTGAAGAAAGAACTGCTATTAAATTGATCGTAAAACCTGGAAATAAGTGAATCTATTTTTAAGAATAAAGCCTGTGCCACGAATATGATCTTTTGGGTACAGGCTTTATTATTTATGAAAATGACTAGAAGGTTGAACAATGACCAACAAGACTTTTTTTATTGAAACTTATGGTTGTCAAATGAACAAAAGCCGTAGTGAACATATTGCTCATGTTATGGTTCAAAATGGATATCACTTAATCGAAGATAAAAAAAGAGCTGATATTCTCTTATTTAATACCTGTGCCGTACGGGAACATGCCTCGGAAAAAGCTATTAGTAATATTCAAAAAACTATTCAAGATCTCAATGAGATTTCACGATATCCAATCATTGTTATTTTTGGATGCTTGAGTCAATTCCTAAAAAAACGCCTCGCCCAAAGAATTCCTGGAGCGCAAATCGTGATTGGAACTTTAAACATCGATCAAATCCCTCAATACCTTGATGAACACCGAAAACACAAAAAGAAAATATTAGATTTCAATCTTCAACCTTCTTCTCAGGTTTTTGATGAAAGCGGTTATCTCCACAACCCTTCACAAATTTTCACTTTTTTACCCATTACTTATGGCTGTGATAATTTTTGTAGTT
>JAAYUT010000277.1 GCA_012517485.1 Candidatus Atribacter fermentans | reverse complement strand
GACGAGGTTCTTTGAGTTTGTATTCAAGAGATATCTTCACCTGTGAACCATAATCAGCAATTTCCCTGACTGATTCCATGAGCAAATTCCATTCAATATCGTAATCGACCTGAAAGGGATAATCAAAACCATCTACTCCCAACCAGAGGCCAATTGAATCGCATTCTAATAACCCGGTTAGATCCACTAATTTTTTTGCAGCATCAATAGCTTCACGCCTTAGCTTTTCATCACGATGGGTGAGAGCACCCAGCTGCCATTTAGGACGAGAGTGGGTATTGAGGTTAATACAACTTATTTTAAGACCATGGTCATCAAGCAGGGACTTAAAATCTCGCGGGCTTATCTTTTCAAATTCATCATCAAAAAATTCAATCGCTTCAACTTCCGGTACCTGTTTCACCCGTTTGACCCGTTCTTGGATACTTACCGGTTCTTCATATCCCTGAGGTAAAAACCGGTCGGATATCCCTCCCATACACCAAATTCCTACCGAAAGTTTTAGTTTTTTCTCGGCAGCCATTTATAACTCCTTTCTCAGCTCAGCGAGCTATTTTTTTAAGAAAAAGATTATCTAAAATGTACTCATTTCAAATTACTCAACCTTTAACTTACTTCTCACTTTTTGGGTATATCTCGAACTATAAAAATTGAGGATCATAACTATAATTAACATTAAACCCCAAACGACATTTTTAAAAAAAGGACTAAAAGATAAAATGTTAAAACCACTTTGAAGAATCTGTAAAACGATTATTCCCATCACCAATCCAGAGATGTTCCCATACCCACCACTGGGATCAACCCCTCCTAAAACGCAAACTAAAATGGCTTGAAGGAGATAGGCTGAACCATATCCCGGACGGATCGAATTGACACGGGATATCATGATGATAGATGCTAAACCAGCACAAAGACCACTTAAAACATAGGTTCGAATTAAAATACCTCGGTTATTTATTCCACTAAAACGAGCTGCAGTTGGGTTAGAACCTAACATATAGAGATTAAATCCAAAAGAAGTTCGATTCAAAATTAAAGACATCAATAGAATGCAGACAATAAAAATAACCATTGGCATAGGCACGGCAAAAAGAGTTCCACTTCCAATATAGAGAAATTTTTCAGGAAATCCCTGAATTCCATATCCTTTGGTAATAACAATGGCAATTCCTGAAAAAATGCTCATAGTCCCGAGAGTGGCAAGAATTGCCGGAACTTTTATATAAGCAATGAGAAGTCCGTTTATAAAACCACATAGCAAGGATATGCCAATAGCTGAAATGATTGCTAAAAATATAATATAAGCCTCTCCATAGTCTCCCAATTGTCTGGTAAGAATCAGTGCTGCTCCAACTCCAGCTAAATTGGCAGTAGATATAATTGATAAATCTATTCCTCCAGTCAACATAGCCAACATGATGGCGATTGCCAAAAAACCAAACTCCGGTATTTGGCTGGCAATTGACTGGAAATTACTTAGGGATAAAAATTTATCCGGGAGAAAAATGGACATGACAATAAAAGCCCCAAGCATCATGACAAATAAAATAGTTGTTCTTGAGTGCTTCACATAATGATCAAACAAGATTGACCCTCCAACCAAAATATTTGATGTGAATAGTTAAATCATCATATTTTTTCGAATTTGATAAGAACTCAAGCTGACGCTTATGGCTACAATAATTCCTGTGAAAAATTCCTGCCAAAAAGAAGATAAACCGATTAAAATAAGACTTTTATTCAATAAAGTGATCATGGCAACTCCTAAAAGAGTTCCAATGATTGTTCCCGATCCTCCGGTGATCCGAGTTCCACCCAATACCACCGGTGCAATAACACTCAGCTCACTCCCGACTAAATAAGTTGGATTGCTATAGCGAATGAGCGAAACATGAAGAACGCCGGCTATTCCGGCTAAAATTCCCACATAACAATAAATAAAAAATTGAATGTTAAAGATATTCAAACCAGCTCTTTTGGCTGCTTCCATATCACCACCGATGGCGTAGATTCCTCTTCCTAACTGTGTGTAGGTAAGAATAAACCAAGTGAGGAGAGCAATAGCTATGAAAATCACGGTAAATATTGATAATCCATAACTTCCCCCCTCGGGTTTCACCAAAGCGAATACATTGGTTGCACCAAATTTTTTAAAACAGTCCGGTAATTGTGCTGAATTAACCGCTTTGGTTCCGACGACAGTGAGGAGAATACCGTGAAAGACATTTAAGGTGCCTAAGGTAACAATAAAGGTAGGAATCTTGAAGTAAGAAATAATGAGTCCATTTATTGCCCCTAAGCCTAATCCTACTATACAGGAAATTAAAAAAGCGAAATAGATATTATCCACTCCGCTGGCTATCAACACATTGGCAGCAATGTACTGACCGGAAATCGCTATTGCAGTAAAAGACATATCGATACCACCAGAGAGCAGAACAATAAATACTCCAATAGCCATGATACCCATACTTGCACTGCTTTTCCCCAGATCAAGTAAATTTTCAAAAGACAAAAAAGAGGGATTCAAAGATGTAACCAAAATAGAGTAGGCAACAATAATCAAAGATAAATAAGCTTCATTTTGACTGAATATTTTCTGTATCTGACTTTTACTCATTGTTCCAGTCATGGTCTTTATCCTTCACTATTTTTTGAATTGCTTGATACTAAGTCAAATAATTCATCCTCAGTTATATCAACGGTATTGACTTCTTGAACAATTCTTCCCTCGGCCATCACAAGAATCCGATTACAATTACGAACTATTTCAGGAACTTCATCGGAAATCATGATCACTCCAATCCCTTTTTGAGCTAACTGCCGAATCAAATTGTGGATATTACTTTTCGAATTGACATCTATTCCCACCGTGGGACTATCTAAAATGAAAACCTTGGGATCGGTTGCTAACCACTTGGCTATAACAACTCGTTGTTGATTTCCACCGGAAAGAGCTTGAACTGCGACCTCCAAAGAAGGAACATTCACATTTAATTCATCAATCCACATTTTGGCATATTGGTATTTCTTGCTGTTATTGAGAAGTCTGGATTTGCCCAATAATCTCTTTAAATTGGTTACAACCACATTATTCTGGATCGACTGTCTCAAAAACAACCCTTGGTTCAGCCGGTCTTCTGGTAGGTAACATAAACCCAAGCTGATTGCTTTCTGAGGTGAATTAATTTTTACTGGCTTTTCATTGATAAAGATTGTTCCTGAATCCGGCTTATTTAAACCAAATAATGACAGCGCAACTTCCGTTCTCCCGGAACCCAAAGATCCAATCATTCCTATTATTTCACCAGGCTTTAGTTGAAAGCTGATATCCTTAAATTGACCTTGCTTGGTAAGATTTTTGATTTCTAATAAGGTTTTTTGATCAGAACCTTGTTGATAATTGAAAACCGAGTGATCGATTTTTTTCCCGCTCATATAAAATGAAATGGAATCGTAGTCCAATTCACGAGCATTATAATCACCAACTTTTTTTCCATCCCTTAGAATTGTCACTTTTTCGGCGATTTGTAAAACTTCACTGAGCTTATGACTTACAAATAAGGTAGAAATTCCTCTTTCTTTCAAATCAACAATGACTGATAGAAGTTTGTCAATTTCTTTTTTGGTAATAGCCGTTGTGGGTTCGTCCATGATGATGAGCTTGGCATCTCGAATCAGGGCACG
>JAAYUT010000276.1 GCA_012517485.1 Candidatus Atribacter fermentans | reverse complement strand
CTGAGCAGTGCTTTCACGCGAAAAGTTTTTTCTCACACCCCAAGCGTCATCCTGAGCCCTCGCTTTTCGAGGGCGTGAGGATCTCATCTGACACCCCAAGCGTCATCCTGAGCCCTCGCTTTTCGAGGGTGTGAGGATCTCATCTGACACCCCAAGCGTCATCCTGAGCCCTCGATTTTTGAGGGCGTGAGGATCTCATCTTTTTTAGTTTTTATTCTTTTGAAAATATTTAAAAATAAGATTCTCATATCGTCTGTCAGGGAGAAACCGCAAGACCTTTCAAGTGACAAAATAAAAAAATGAAGTTGCCATGTCGCATAAGATCTACCTCGTCGTGACGGAGTAGAAAAAAATCAAATCCCCCTATTCATCTTTTCAAAAGGTGGGAGATTTTTTCCTTCGCCCCTTCGTTGGAGAGGACCAGGGTGAGAGGAAAACTATTTTCATCTTCCTCTGGTATCGTTTCAGGACATTAAGACAAGTCTAAGCAAATAAAAATGAAAACTCGTATTTAAACTTTGGGTGTTTTATTTATTGGTTATTTTCGAGGAAATCGAAGTTTCTTTCTTTAAAAATGGAGCGGGAAACGGGACTCGAACCCGCGACAACCAGCTTGGAAGGCTGGAGCTCTACCAGCTGAGCTATTCCCGCTCAATTTTCCTGTTGGGGATTATAACATACCAGGACTATTCGTCAAGATTTTAAAACCAAGAAGAAATAAATTAATTTATTATTGAGAATCTTTATAGGTATATGGCTCTTGCATGCCATCCTTCCAAAATGCAAAGCTAATTTTTCCTCCATTATTTCCAATACCAATCTCTTCTCGATAGCTGAGAGCGATAGTTCCACATACAACATTATATTTCTTTGCTAAAGCCATTCCCCGATCAACCGCACTTTGAGCACTCATCTCTTCCATCCAATCGGCGATTTTCCGGGCTAAGCCTAATTTAATTATCCCTTCTCCAGCTCCAGTCATCGATACTGCACCCCATTCTCCTGCAAAGTTTCCTAAACCAATTAATGGAGAGTCTCCAACTCGCCCTGGCAGTTGCATTTCAATTCCACCAGTTGAAGTTGCCGCTGCTTTTTGTTTTTTGCTATCGATTGCAACAGATCCTACTGTTCCTAATTGAAGAGTTTGGAGAGATAATCGGGCTCTTTCTAAATAGTAATGATAAATAGAATTTTTTTCTTTTTCAGCAATTTCAATTGCTTTTCGAAGAGTTGTAATAGTAAGATCAGCCATCGGATTGTAAGGTTCGAATCCTAACAACCTGGCAAAAAGATTTGCACCTTCCCCAACCAATAAGACATGTTTGGTTTGTTCCATGACTCCTCGAGCTACAGAAATTGGATTTTTTATATTTTTTATTGCAGCAACCCCCCCACAAGAAAAATCATCTTTCATGATACTGGCTGACATTTCAATTTCACCCAGGAGATTAGGATATGATCCGGTACCAGCATCTAAACGAGGGTCATCTTCCAATACCTTTACTGCTCCTTCGACAGCATCAACTGCTTCTTTTTGCATTAAAATTTCACGACCAACTAAACAAGCACTTTTTAAGACATCAGCGATTTCCGGAATTTCTTCAACATAGATTCCACCATGAACCATTATGAGCATTCGGTATCCACCATCCTATTTTCCTATGGGAAAGATACAAGAAGGAAATTCAATCGGCTATCATTTTATCACAATGTTCCTTTATTCAGTATAGTTTCATTTTACTCCTCAATCCCTCTTTCCTTTGTTCAATCAATATTTTTTATTACTTACCCTGTTCTTAAAAGTGACAAGAAGCAGCGGAAATGCTAAACTTTCTCTTCAGAAATCATTGATGATATCTGAAACTGGGCAATGTTGCTTAAATACTCGTTACTTTTTTTCGAATGAAAGGTGAGTTATTTTATGGGTTATCAGTACGATGTGATTGTCATTGGTGGAGGCCATGCTGGTTCAGAAGCCGCACATATTTCAGCGCTGATGGGATTAAAAACTCTTTTGATTACAAGCTCAATTCACCATATAGCTCTCATGCCCTGCAATCCTGCAATTGGAGGACCAGGAAAAGGACACGTAGTAATGGAAATTGATGCGTTGGGGGGGTTAATGGCCAAAGCAACCGACCAATGTACCCTACATATTAAAAAAGTAAATACCGGCAAAGGTCCTGCTGTTCAAACTCTCCGTGCTCAAACGCAACGAGATCGGTATAGTTTAATAATCCGAAAATACTTAGAAAAAACTCCATTATTGTCTATTTTCCAAGGAGAGGCATCCGACATAGTATTAAATTCCAATGGTGAAATAGCTGGAGTTAAAACTTTTCAGGGCACTCAATTTCAGTGTCGCGCAGTTGTAATAGCAACTGGTACTTTTCTGAATGGAGTAATTAGAATCGGTGAGATAAGTTATCCAGCCGGTCGACAGGGTGAATTCCCGGCAAATCATCTCAGTCAAGCACTTCGTCAAAAAGGTTTTAAAATTCTTCGTTTAAATACTTGCACACCGCCACGGATTGACAAAAGAACCATTGATTTTAAAAAATGTGAAGAACAAAAAAGTGATGAACAACCTCTTTGTTTTTCTTGGGAAAGTACACCTCGGGTTTATGAAGGATCATCTGTTTTTTTAACCCGAACCAATCAAAATACCTGTGAAATTATCCGGAAAAATTTTAACCGGTCGCCTCTTCTCTATCAATTTAGCGATAGTTCTCCGGTTCGAGAATGCCCTTCTTTAGAAGATAAAGTATATCGTTTCCCTGATCGGATCAGTCACTTGGTTTTTCTTGAACCAGAAGGTGAAAATAGCAATGAAATTTACGTTCAAGGAGTTTTCACATCACTTCCTGAAGAAGTTCAATGGCAAATTCTTCATTCTATATCCGGATTAGAAAACTGCCATATTATACGCCCAGGATATGGAATTGAATATGATATTATCCTACCTACTCAGCTTAAATCGTCTTTGGAAAGCAAACTCATTCCAGGACTCTTTTTTGCTGGACAAATTAATGGAACATCAGGATATGAGGAAGCTGCTGGTCAGGGGATCTTGGCCGGAATAAATGCTGGACGCTATGCTCAAAATAAACCAGTTATAGTTTTACAACGTGACGAGAGTTATATAGGAGTTATGGTTGATGACTTGGTCACAAAAGGAGTCCAAGAACCATATCGACTTCGAACCGGTAAAGTTGAATACCGACTTCTTATTCGCCATAGCAATGCTGATGTTCGATTAGCTGAATATGGATACCAAGTGGGAACAATTTCATTGAATCGATATCAAATGATTCAAGAAAAGAAAAACCTCATTTCTCAAGAAATAAAACGTCTTGAAAAAACGAATATTTTTCCATCAACAGATTTAAACCAACTTTTAGAAAAAAAACATACTCGTCCCTTATCAGAACCAACTCGACTAAACACTATTCTCACTAGACCACAAATAAATTATTATGACCTTTCTCCTTTTGATCCTGACCGACCTTTTCTTTCTCCTGCCATCATTGAAGAAGTTGAAATACAAACCAAATATCGTGGGTACATCGAGAGGCAGATTAAATCGGTTGAAGAATTCCGTCAAATGGAAAATCGACCAATCCCACCTCATTTTCCATTTAATCAACTCAAAATCTTATCTCGTGAAGCTCAAGAACAACTGGAAGCTTTACGTCCCACTACTTTAGGACAAGCGTCGAGAATCAGGGGAGTTACCCCTTCTGACCTTGCTGCCTTACTGATTCTTTTAGAAAAATTTCGAAAAGAGGAAAAATAAATTGACACCTTTAATTTTTAAAATATTTTTAGTAGGGCTTGATTTATCAAGTTTATAGATAGTTCAAGGATCAAAATAATTCAAGATAACGATCAATTTCCCAGGGATGAACCATTCTTTGAAATTCTTCCCATTCTCTTCGCTTAGCATTTAAGAAATAATCTAAAATATGAGGTGTGAGAGCATGTTGAACTATTTCATCTTTTTCTAACTCTTCTAAAGCTTCGCCCAAATTTCGGGGTAAATTTCGGATGCCCCATTCTTCTCTTTCCTCACAACTCATTTCATAAAGATTCACATTGTTGCAAGGCTTACCAGGATTGAGAACTTTTTCCACTCCATCTAATCCTGATTGAATAATGACTGAAAAAGCCAAATAAGGATTACAGGATGGATCAGGACTACGGAGTTCGGCACGAGTGCTCACCCCTCTCTGTGGAGGAACTCTGACCAGTGGGCTTCGGTTTTTCTCAGCCCAAGCAATATAAACTGGAGCCTCATACCCAGGGACTAAACGTTTATAGGAATTGATAAGAGGATTGATAATAGCGGTAAAAGCTGGAGCGTGCTGAAGTAAACCGGCAATAAAACCTCGAGCAATATTACTTAAACCATCAGGTGAATTGGGATCATAAAAAGCATTTTCCCCGTTTTGAAATAGAGAAAGATGGGTATGCATTCCTGAACCAGGAACACCATAAATCGGTTTTGGCATGAAGGTCGCTACATAGCCATTTTGGATCGCTAAAGTTTTTATCCCTAATTTAAGGGTAATTAAATTATCAGCAATTTTCAATGCATCTCCATACTGAAAGTCTATTTCATGCTGCCCTGGAGCAACTTCATGATGGGATGCCTCAATATTAAAATTAAGCTCTTCCAAAGCAATAACCATATCTCGTCGTAGTTGTTCTTCATGATCGAGAGGAAGAAGATCAAAATAGCTCCCTTTATCAGTTGTGTAAGGCTTTCCCTTCTCATCCCATTTGAAAATAAAAAATTCAGCTTCAGTTCCAATATTCATTTTAAAACCTTTATTCCTGATTTCATTCAAAATTCTTTTTAAATTCGTACGAGAACAGCCTTCGAAATTATTCCCATCTGATTTTTTTACATCGCAGATAATTCTCGCCACCCGATCATCCTTTTCCCATGGACAAAACATAAATGTATCTAAATCTGGGATTAACTTCATATCCGATTCTTCAATTCGAACAAACCCTTCTATTGAAGATCCATCAAAATTCACCCCATCATTCAGAGCTTGGGGGAGACGTTTCACTGGTATTTCTACGTTTTTTGGAATACCCAATACATCAACAAACTGTAAGCGAAGAAATTGAATGCCCATTTCTTTTACTAATTTGAGTATATCGTCCCTGGTTAAGGACACGGTTAAACACTCCTCTCAAAATCTATTGCTAAGTTATGAGTATATATATAAATATCATTCTTTTCCCTCACCCTTTGGGATAAAACCAAACAATTCCCCTCCGTGGAGGGGTGCCGTTTTACGGCGGGGAGGGTGCCTTTCTTTTTTAAAGGTTACCCTGAGATAATGAATAAGGAACATTAAAAAATTTTGATAAATGAGATTGCCACGTCGCATAGGACGCTCCTCGCAATGACAGAGCAGAAATAAATCTAAATTCCATTAACCCCCTTTGCTAAAGAGGAAAATTAATTTCTGAACTATATTTTCATCCTCAACTGATGCTACAACGTGACATAAAGGTTTATTCTACATTAAGTAATAACTCATATTTACTCTGCCATTCTTTTACTAATCGAGTATTATTTACCATCCATTGATCTAAAAGCTTCTGAGCAATGACGATTTGTTTTTCCACTTCCTGAGGTGAAGTACTTCCCTCTGATCGCTTTCGGGTTATTGATTGCTTTTCTTCCAGGACTATCATAACTTCCCGATCTATACAATCAATATATCTTTTCAATTCTTCATAATTCAGGTCGTGAAAGCTTTTTTCTTGAGAAGCCAGCTCACGTACTATCGAACCCACTATTTCATGAGCTTTCCGAAAGGGAATGCCTTTCCCAACTAAGTATTCACAGAGATCAGTAGCAGTAAGAAATCCATCCTTTAAGGCAGCTTCCATTTTTCCTTGATTGGGTTGGATATTATTTATCAAGCGAGCTGCAATATGAAAAGTTTTTTCGCACTCACGAATTGCCCTTAATAAGGGCGGTTTATCCTGTTGTAAATCACGATTATAAGTCAAAGGAATTCCTTTCAAAGCTACCGCTAAACTGACCCAAGATGCAATAATTTCACCGGCCTTCCCTCTAATGAGCTCAGCGATATCCGGATTTTTTTTCTGAGGCATGATACTAGAACCAGTCGTAAAAGCATCATCTATAATAATAAATTGAAAACCCGGTGAACTCCAAAGGACTATTTCCTCACCAAAACGACTTAAATGAAGAAACGCAATCGATAATGCATTCAAAATTTCAAGAATATAATCCCGATCGGCAACCACATCCATGCTGTTTATTTGAACCAAAGGAAATGCCAGCAGCTCGGCCACAAATTTTCGATCAATTGGAATCGAGGACCCTGCTAATGCCCCCGCTCCTAAGGGTAATTGATTAAGGCGAGTGAGAGCATCTTTTAATCTCTCAGCGTCTCTTTGAAGCATAAAAAAATAAGCCAAAAGATGATGAGCAAAAAGAACCGGTTGTGCAGGCTGAAGATGAGTATATCCGGGCATTACTAAACTTGGGTAATTCTGAGCCAGAGTTAATAATCCTTTTTGAAATTCGTTGATACCCTGAATGAGATAAATGATTTTTTCTCTTAAAAATAAGCGTTCATCAAGAACAATTTGATCATTACGGCTCCTTGCTGTATGAAGCTTTTCAGCCGGTTCTCCAATAATCTGTTTCAAATTCATTTCAACGGCGCTATGAATATCTTCATATATACTAAGATCGATTTGATTTTTTTCCATATTCTGTAATATTTGAACAAGACCTCTTTGGATCTGTTGAGCTTCAGTTTGGTTTAAAATTTCAATTTTTTGAAGCATTTTACAATGGGCAAGGCTACCCAAAATATCAAACCAATAAAATTGTTGGTCTTCATTGATTGAAGTTGAAAATTCAGCAACTTCTTGGTCCAAATTTTTGCCCATTCGGCTTCCCCACAAGTTCATTTTGACCACCAACTTTGATAAATATAGATACTTATAATATCCTAAACCAAAGTGAACATCTGAATTTATAAATTTGAAAGACGACAATATTTTACTATAATAATATAAAAAAAGAGGGCACAATTTATTCGCACCCTCCGTTTTTTATGAGGTATTCTCTAATTTTCAATTATGAAGCTTCTCTTTTTTGTCTACCAATATCTTCTTGCTATTTAATAACTATATGTGGGAAAAATTATCCCTTTTTGGCAATAATCCATTTCTCCATTTTACTCATCATTATTCATTATTTTCTATTTTTTCCAATGGTTACTGGATTTATTGGTTAATTTTTTTCCGAGCAATAGCATCAATTTTAGTCGGCAAACCCCAGAGCTTGATAAACCCTTCCGCAGATGCGTGATCAAAACGATCACCTTTATCATAAGTTGCTAAAGCAAAATCATATAATGAGTTTTCAGATTTTCTTCCAGTAATTTGCATACTCCCTTTATAGAGCTTTATCCGAATCGATCCACTCACTCTTTCAGCAATTTTCTGCATAAAAGCATCCAAAGCTTCCCGAAGGGGAGAAAACCATAAACCCTCATAAACCATTAAAGAATACTTATCTTCCAGAATCGATTTAAAATGAGTTACCTCTCGAGGCATAACTAAATTTTCTAAATCTTTATAAGCCTCATGAAGAAGAAGCGCAGCCGGACATTCATAAATTTCACGGGATTTAATTCCTACCAAGCGGTTTTCAACATGATCTATTCTTCCAAAACCATGAGTCCCTCCAATAGTATTTAATTCCTCAACTATATTAACCAATGAATAAAATTGACCCTTTAACAACTTCGGTACCCCATTCTCAAAACCAATTTCAATCGTTACTGCTTCATCAGGTGCATTTTCTGGTGAACGAGTCCACTGGTAAATATCTTCAGGGGGTTCAGTCCAAGGGTCTTCTAACACACCACATTCAATGCTTCGACCCCAGATATTTACATCAACACTATAAGGGCTATCAACTGTTACTGGAACTGGTATTCCATTCGCATGAGCCCATTCAATTTCTTCATCGCGTGTCCAACCCCATATTCGAGCTGGAGCAATCATTTGTAAGTCAGGGTTCAAAGCTGCCACTGATACTTCGATTCTAACCTGATCATTACCCTTTCCCGTACAGCCATGGGCAATATGAGTTGCTCCTTTCTCTTCAGCTACCTGAACCAGATATTTTGCAATCAACGGCCTTGACAATGCGGTTGCCAAGGGATAACGCTTTTCATAAATAGCACCCGCCCATAGAGCTGGTAATACATAATTACTGAGAAATTCTTCTCTGACATCAAAAACGAAGGCTTCTTTAGCTCCGATGCTAAGAGCTTTCTTTTGAACTCCGTCTAAGTCTTTTCCTTGTCCTAAATCTAAAGTTACTGCAAAAACATCGGCATCATATTTTTCCTGAAGCCAGCGTATTGCTACTGAGGTGTCAAGACCTCCAGAATATGCAAGAACTATCTTTTTCTGTTTACCCATATTATTCCTCCTCAACTAAACTCGCCATCTTTCTTTCCTTAAAAATTCATGCAGAATTCATGGCGAAAAGTCTTTTTTACTATTTCAAACCAGCTACTTTATTGGTAAATTGAATATCCAATAAAACTTCATCCAAACTATGTACCATTTGGTCAATTTCTTTTTTACCCACGATAAGGGGTGGAAGTAACCTTACTACGTCATCATTTGCCGCATTGACAATAACCCCTTTTTCTAACATCTTTTCGACGATTAATTTGGCTTTTCCGGGTATTTGCAAACCCCACATTAATCCAATGCCACGAATTTCTTGGATCAAATCTCTAAACTTCTGTTGGATTTGATGAAGTTGTTGTTGTAAATATTCCCCGCTTTCAACAACATTCTTTAAAAAATCATCTTGAGCAATTGTACGAACCACAACCTGAGCAGCCTTGGTACAAACCGGATTTCCTCCAAAGGTACTTCCTTGGTCTCCTTTTCGAGTAATACTCACTATTTTTTCATTAACCAAAACCGCTCCAATGGGAAGACCCCCACCTAAACCTTTAGCCAAAGTAACAATATCAGGTTTCACCCCATACCTTTCAAAAGCAAAAAACTTTCCAGTTCGACCCATTCCGCATTGCACTTCATCAAATATCAGAATAATATCTCGCTCATTGCATATTTCACGAATTTGATGGAGAAAAGAAGGATCGCTGCAAAAGATCCCACCTTCACCTTGAATTGGCTCTACAATGATCCCACAGGTTTCATCATCAATGACTTTCATAACGCTTTCTATCCGATTGAATTCTGCATAACTTACTCCATTCACTAAGGGCTCCAGGTCATGATGAAACTTTTCCTGTGCTGTTGCCGTCAGAGTTAAAAAAGTTCGTCCATGGAAAGATTGAGAAAAGGTTATAAATTTATATCGGTTTCCATATTTTCTTCTTCCATAGAAACGAGCCATTTTTAAAGCTATTTCATTGGCTTCAGCACCGCTATTATTAAAGAATACTCGATCAAATCCGGATACCTGAGTCAAATCCTTAGCTAATTGAGTTTGAGGGAGAGTATAATAGAGATTAGAAGCATGAATGAGTTCCTGAGCTTGTTCAATGATAGCTTGAATCAAAGGTTGATACCCATATCCTAAAAGGTTCACGGCAATTCCAGCAACAAAATCCAAATATGATTTCCCTTCTGGATCATAAACCATACATCCCTTACCGTTTTTTATCACAATTGGAAGCCGAGAATAGGTGGCTAATATGTTTTCGTTTTCCATTTGAATAACTTGCTTACTATTCATATTTCACCTTTTTTTAATTTTTTTAATACTTGCTTCGATAAATCGACTCATATGTTTAACCCTTTTAACCATGAATTCCTTTTTCCAATTCCAAAATTAATAAACACCTACTCTTCACCGTTCACTTCGCATTGATCCTTATTTTATCTTGTCACACGAGTTCCTGGAATGTACTTTCCTTCTAATAATTGATCGAGCAACTCTAATGAAGCACCACCAGCAATGAAGACTTCTTCAACCTCCCCTTGAAGAACGGTCTGAATCATTTGCAACTTAGGAATCCTGACCCCAGTTACAATACCTTTTTGAAAAAGCAAAGGAATTTCACTTGCTGAAAGGTCCCGAATCAAACTATCGGGATTCAGAGGATCGAGAAGAACTCCAGGAACATCAGTAAACAGCAGGAGTTTTTCAGCTTTCAGAGCAATAGCCAAATGAGCCGCTGCCCAATCAGCATTCACATTTAAACTCTTTCCATTCCTATCACCGGATATTGGAGAAATAACAGGTAAAATTCGATTTCTCCATAAAGTTTCTACAAGAAGTGGATTTACCTGAATGATGTCTCCTACCCAACCAATATCAATAGATTGACCTTCATGTTCAATGATATGTTTCTTTGCCAAGAAAAGCCCGGCATCTCTTCCACTTATTCCACAAGCAGCAATTCCATATTGGGTAAACATACCTACTAAGGTTTTATTCAACAATCCACTTAACACCATCTCGGTAATATCCATAACTTCTTGATCGGTAACCCTTAGTCCTTGAACAAAGCTTGGTTTTTTTCCAATTCTTTCCATAAAATCACTTATTTGAGGGCCACCGCCATGTATTATTGCTAACTGTGTACCTTTTTCCCACAAATCCACCACTGGTTTGAGAAAAGTATTTTTACTAGAGTTAATATTTTTCCCACTAAATTTTAATACAACTTTCATAAGTATCTCTCCATCCAATTAAACAAAATTAACTATAATGACTGTTGATCTTTACATAATCATAGGAAAAATCACATGTCCAAACGTTAAAACTGGCATCCCCTAAACCTAAATCGATTAGAATCTCCAATTCTTTGTTTTGAACAACCGACCGTAATTCACTTCGAGTCATTTTTTGAGTACCCATTCCTTTTTCAACAAAAGGAACCCCATTAATTGCAATATTTATTTTTTCAGGTTGAATTGAAATGCCACTCCGACCAACTGCTGCCATAATTCGTCCCCAATTTGGGTCTTCACCAAACATAGCAGTTTTTACCAGAGGTGATTCAGCTACTGTGAATGCCACTATTCGTGCTTCGGATTCACTTTTTGCCTTTTGGACAATAACATTGATAAATTTAGTTGCTCCCTCTCCATCTCGAGCAATATCCTTAGCCAAATCCTGACAAATTCTATTAAGAGCTTCTTGAAAAATGAAGAAGTCAGGATGCATTTCACTCATCACTGTTTTTCCTTTTTTCCCATTTGCTAACAATAAAACCATATCATTCGTACTCGTGTCACCATCAACTGTAACCCGGTTAAAACTCACATCCACTGCACTTTTTAAAGCCTTTTGCAAGCTTTTCGGATCAATCGCCGCATCAGTTAAAATAAAACCGAGCATTGTTGCCATATTCGGTTTTATCATTCCCGAACCCTTCGCAATGCCTGCTAAATGGACTTCTTGATTATCAAGAAAAAAAGTAACGGCCTTTTCTTTTAGAAAAGTATCAGTCGTCATAATAGCCCGTGCTGTATCAATGCTTGATGGATGATGAGGATAAAACTCTCGGACCTTTTTGATACCAATTTCAATTTTATTTAAAGGAAGAAAATCGCCAATCACACCAGTAGAAGCGACTGCAACTAAAGATGGATCTTCGATGTTAAATTCTCGGGCTGCCATTTGAGACATCAATAACGCATCATTCATACCTCTTAATCCGGTACAGGCGTTAGCAACACCACTATTCACTACCACCAATTGAAAATGATGGTTTTTCTCCAAATTCATTCGAGTTAGTTCAACAGGAGCGGCGTATACCCGATTGGTTGTAAAAACCGCTGCAGCAGCTGCTGGAATCTCAGAAAAAATTATTGCTAAATCATTATTTGATTTCTTTATTCCACAATGAACTCCCCGGGTAAAAAACCCCTCAACAATATCCAAACCACCTGAATGTTGAATCATTTCCTTCTCCATTATAAATACCCCCTATGGATAGAGCACTGAACTCGGTAAACCTATGCGTTCATCGATTCCAAATAAGATATTCATATTTTGAACTGCTTGGCCAGACGCTCCTTTGGTAAGGTTATCAATGGCTGATACAATGACAAAGTTTTTTTTGTCAATTTTTTTTAACCCAATATCACAAAAATTTGAACTTAATACCCACTTTATTTCTTGAAATTGACCGAGGGGATACACTCTAACCCACGGCTCATTTTGGTAGAATTTCTCTATGATATTCCACATTTCTTCTTCTGAAATTGACGTTTCTTCTTGAACGTATATAGTACTTAATATCCCTCTCTTGATGGGCAAGAGATGAGGGGTAAAAATAACCTCGACTAAATCACCATAAGCATTGGAAAGTTGCTCTTGTATTTCTGGTTGATGACGATGTTCACCAATCTTATAGGCTTTAAAATTCTCATCAACTTCACAAAAATGGGTCAATTCGGTTGGTTTTTTCCCTGCACCTGTCACTCCTGATTTGCTATCAGCAATAATCTCAGGTTGGATAACGTGATCTTTTAATAAAGGATAAAGAGGAATAATAATTGAAGTTGGATAACATCCAGGATTCGCAACAATCTGAGCAGATTTTATTTTTTGCCGGTAAATTTCGGGTATTCCATAGACAGCTTCTTGAACAATTGTAGGAAGTTTATGGTGTAAACCATAACACTTTTCATAAATTTCAAGATTTTGAATACGAAAATCCGCTCCTAGATCTATAACTTTGGCGTGGGGAAGAATATCTGGAACGTAATCCATTGAAACACCATGAGGTAATCCTAAAAATACCACATCAACTTCTCGAGCCATTTTCTCCATGTCGGGTTTTTTAAAAACCATACAAGTTCGCCCCTGCCATGCTGGACAGTAATTGTTAAGCTCTATTCCCGAATAACTATCACTTGTTACCCAAATAATTTCAACTTCGGGATGATTAGAACAAATACGTAACAATTCAAGACCGGTATAACCTGTTGCACCTGCTATTCCCACCCGAATCATTTTGCTTATCTCCTTTTTATATAATTGCCATTTTCCTTAATGGTTTCTTCTCTCCCGGAAATACCATCACATGAATTCCCACTCAATGGGAGAATTTATTCAACCATTCCCCTCCGTGGAGGGGTGCCGCTTTCGCGGCGGGGAGGGTGCCTTTTGTCCGTCATCCTGAGCCCTCGTTTTTTGAGGGCTCGAGGATCTCATCTTTTCGGTCCTTTTTTCATAAATACTTTAAAGGATGAGATTCTCACGTCGCCTAAGACGCTCCTCAGAATGACGGAGTGGTTGGATGAGATTCTCACGTCGCCTAAGACGCTCCTCAGAATGACGG
>JAAYUT010000275.1 GCA_012517485.1 Candidatus Atribacter fermentans | reverse complement strand
TTTGATTACTTGAACCCTGCAGCTATCATAGATACCCAATCATCAACCATTTTCCAAAAATGACTATAATTCACCCATGCGCAGACGATTTTCACTAATCCGATGGGCTGCCTTGGGATTCATCCTCATGGCAGGTTTTTTACTTATCCTGCAGCTTGTGCGCTATGGGCGCATCCGCGCGACCTTCCCCACCGGGCTTACAGTCGCCAACATCCCCATCGGAGGCCTAACCTACGAGACCGCCTCCGAGCGGCTTGTGCAAGCCTATATGTCCCCCATTGAACTACAGTACCAAGATGCCCGCATCCAGGTTCGGCCTGCCACCATCGGTTTCGAACTGCAGGTCAACAACATGCTCGCCGCGGCTGATAAACAACGCACCGGCGAACCCTTCTGGACCGGTTTCTGGAAATACATCTGGAACCAGCCGATAACCAGTATCGATATTCCACTGCAGGCCAAGTTCGACGAAGCCCGCATGCGCAACTTCCTCGAAACTGAAATCTCCGTGCGATATGACAAGCCCTCCACACCGCCCATGCCAATTCCTGGCGAAAGTGGCTTCTCGACCGGTCTCGCCGGCACCGAGCTGGACTACGACACTTCGGTTAACCGCATCATCAACGCGCTTTCCTCCAGCTCCAGGCGAACTGCCAGGTTGGAAGTGCTGCGGACCAACCCCGCTAAACCTTCCTTTGAGATCCTGCAGTACATGCTCACCGACATCATCGACCAATCCGCGTTCGACGGCGTGGTGGAGCTCTATTACAAGGATCTGCAGAGCGGCTTTGTGCTGCACTTCGCCCACAGCAAAGTCGGCGATACCGATTACCCAATCAACATCGCTTACTCTTCCTGGAGCACGATCAAGATCCCGACCCTGATCACGCTCTTCAAGAACCTCGAAGCCCCTTATGACCCTCAAATCCTGGATGAGATAGAGAAAATGGTCGAGATGTCGAGTAACGAATCGACCGACTCGGTCGCGAAAAAGGTCATCGAGCCCAACCTCGCCCCCTTGCGTATCACTGAGGACGCACAAATGCTCGGGCTGGAGAATACTTTCTGGGGCGGTTTCTTTGGGCTGGGCTCACCGCTTCTCAAAAAATTTTCCACTCCCGCCAACCAGCGCACCGATTACACCACCGATCCGGATCGTTATGGCCAAACCACCCCGCTGGATATGGGCTTACTGCTCGAAGACATCTACTACTGTGCTCAGGATTACGGCGGCTCGATCCCGGTGGCATTTGAGGGCGCCATCACCCAGCAGGAATGCCAGATGATGGTCACATACCTTTCGCGTAACAAAATCGGTGTGCTGTTTGAAGCTGGCGTCCCCGCAGGAACACAGGTAGCGCACAAGCATGGCTGGGCGAATGAAGTGCAGGATGGCTACGTGCATACCATGGCGGACTGCGCAATCATCTACACCCCTGGTGGCAATTATGTTGTTTCGATGTTCATCCACCACCCCGTGCAAATAATCTTCGACCGGGCAAATCTCTTGTTTGCCAATATTTCTGCCGCTTTTTATAACTATTACAACCTGGAATAAACATTCTTTGAAATAAATCCCCGCGCATGCGGTATAATGTCCTCGCTCGCCCCCGTAGCTCAATGGATAGAGTACCTGACTTCGAATCAGTCGGTTGCGCGTTCGAGTCGCGCCGAGGGCATTTTCTTTTCTTACTTTTTACTACCCCCATTTGTTATTTATTTTTGTGCTGCCTTCGAACCCCCCGGGAGGGGGTAAGTGTCAGTCGGTTGCGTGTTCGAATCTCTCCGGGGGCATTGCCTTTGTCATCGCGAGCGTAGCGCGGCGATCTCATACCAACTTTACAACTATCATCAAACATATCTTTCATACCTTTGATTACTTGCGCAGCACACCCGTCAGGTTGCCAATGATGGGACGTTGTCAGTTGGTTGCGTGTTCGAATCGCGCCGGGGACATTCATAATTTTAAATCGCGCAGCGCTAATTATTTGTCGCCTCGAGCCATCGGAGAGCATATATAGGGATCTTCTATCTAGAAATCGTCTCTAAAACAATCTGTGTAATAGTCTTTATCTGACATCGAAAAAGGCGCTAAGAAAAGAATGATATGTCGAGTATTCCAAGAAAAACACGATTTGGTGCAAAAATATTGAGGATTGCTCGACAAGCATGTTTAATCTGTTTGGATGTCATTCTTTTTTTAGGTCAGAAAGAAACACTGGGTGATAACCTTGCCAACCGGGGTATCCATTGGTGTAGATCAACAAGGAGATCATCATAAAAGTGGTTTTGAGATCTATGTAAACCAATTTATAACGTTACCGCGCAGGTATCACCATGGCTTGGTTTGAGTAGAATTAGTAACTTAGGCCTTGAAGTGGTCAAATTATTGACCAGTTATCCTCTTAATGCTTAAGTCTCCTTCCTAATCCGAGCTCTCTTAGGTACGACTTTGCAGCAATATGAGTGGATTTACATATACGCTTGGGCTTATTTTAGATTTGCTGAACTTTTCACTCAGATTACAGATAAAGAAAAAAAGTAGGTTTTTAGCTCGTTCAGCCTCATAATTTAGCTACTAGAATGCCGAGTAGTCAATTTATATTTAGGTTCGTTAGATGAAGCAATACGCATGCACTGGCCAAAGAATGCTGAAATGCTTTTTCGAAGTAAAAAACGACACTCTGGTTTATAAGATCTTCCCATAAGATCTCTTGTGTCAATACACTCTGTCAATCAATTAGATAGCCCTAATCGGGAGATACAACGAAGAACCTAGATCGTCAGTCTTTTTCCTGTTCGATTATCAGTCTATAGATCGGTTGATACCCAAGTAGTTAGGATAGAAAAAGATTATCAATATGGGAGACTTTACTTGGAAAAATATGATTCCATAAATTATCATTATAGGATTTCCTGAAAGTAAAAACAACCGAACTCTAATCGGAAAATTGCTTCTTAACCTGAAAGCACAAAACGGAATTTACGTCACTTGACAAGATCCTTACATTAGGAGAGTATTTTTACTGATTTTGAATGGTTGTATTCTCTGACAGTAGATTGGTTTTCGCCCATCATGTAGTCTTTAAATGTGTACCACATATGATTAAATTGGATTACATCCTGGTCTGAAATGTTCAATAGGCCTAACAGCTCCTTTTTTAATATTTTCCACTCGTTGTGATCAGTCTCAAAGTGATTAAGAAATATACTCAGGCTACCATTAATAATGAAGCCCATGGGGATAGGAAAATTGAATGTCCACTCATAATCGATAATAGTATATCGTTTCTTATGAACGAAAATGTTATCAAAATTAAGATCAATATTACTTATTGGTGCGCTGATTTGTAAAGTATCAAAGTTAACATCACCGAAAACCTGAACAAATTCCTCTGTGATGTGGAAATTTCCTGGACTGGCATGCTTCAATCTGTTGAAAAATAGAAGTATTTCCTTTTTGAATTGTGAAGTTTTTCTTTTGTTTAACAACTCACATAGGTGTTCTGAAAATGTTGGCCCACTCATGTATTCAAAGACAATATAGTCATCTTTTGCTTGACAGGGGATAAGATCGATGTTGTGCTCAGCAAGGGTTTGATAGTTGTTTCGATAAGTGTCGAGCATATTGTTGAGAAAAGTATAAGTTGCGTCATGCAAGCCTCTCTTCTCAACTACTCTATTTCCGTACTTATCCTGGATTATATCGGTTCGTATTTGAAATTTTTGGGACCTTACGTTTGAATATTTTATAAATATTTGCTTATTACACACAGGCTCAGTGTTCTTGCCAGCATTTCTTTTCTTCAACACAAAAAGGAAAGCGTTGGAAAAAACAAAAAACAAATCTTCTCTAAGAATATTGTCAAAGACTTTCGTTTCTGAAAACAGCTTCGCTCGTTTCTCTTCCCAGGGAAAGTTATTTAGGTAAAGACTTGAAATATAAGGTTGATACTCGTGGGAAAAAATTGCAAAGGTAATTTTGTGGTCAGGGTATAAAAATTTTACATCATCAATGAATAACTTAGAATTTTTTGCAATGCGTTCCATCCCATGAATTGTAAAGCTATTAAACTCAGGTCTATTAGGATAGCCTTCCAATCCTTCAAAAAGGCGTCGTGAATTTTCTTCAAAGCAGCCACTCCAATATTTTAAACCAAATTTATTAGCACATACAATGATAATCTGACCATCCTGTGCTAGAAAGTTACTTAAGTATGCCAACAGAGCTTCTTCAGGGCGATTGGATTTAAAATATTGAGTAGCTTTTTCTAAAGAACCTATTAGAAATATTGTTGAAAAATGACAGTCATTAAAATCCTCGTTGAACTGGTGAATATCGGAATAAATTGTTGGAGGATTTACACATCCCTTCGTTCGTTCTTTAATAATTTTTGATTTTGCAGGATCATGCTCAAAACAAACTACATGACTAGATTTTTTACACAAGGTGCCCGTGATTGCTCCATAGTCAGCGCCCCATTCAAGAACCTTTTCATCAGGCAATAATTTTATCCACTCGATGCAGTTGCTGCGAGTTTTGGCTAAGGCCATTGTGATCTCAAGGGTCTTATATCTTTCGATTACGACATCGTATTCATCTTCTTGGTAGTCTTTAATGGTATTAAGAATTATTCTTGAATTTCTTTGATTCATGGCTTGGTTAGGCTCACATCATGTTGAACAAGACCTGTCAATAATAGAATGATAGACAATTTTTGAAGTATAAGATAGATTATTAATTTCATCAATTAACTCTAGTTTGTGAAAAATATTGTTCTTCAATTCGTCAAGCATTTTTTGACATATTGATTCGTTGTCTGCTGACTCTAATCTCCAGTTTATTGCATATATGCACTTATTCAGAAAACTATACTTTACTATCTCGTAAAAACCCAGATTTTGCAAAAAACGTTTTGAAATTAAAAAGGCATCAAAATTTACTCGTCGATTCCAAAGTTGACTAGATGCATTTCCCGGGTGTTTTCTATGATGATATAATTTTTCGTTAACATAAGAGATTTTTTGTGCAAGCGTGATGCACTTTATAGAAAATGGAAAATCCTCGAAAACTGGCAAGTTGTCAAATCGCAGGTTGAACTTTCGAACGAAATCTTTCTTGAGGATTCTTGCCCAAGGAGATTCTCCACAAATTTGAAAAATATTCTCGGGGTAATCTGTTGGTCTGAAAACCTGTTTATCTGGAAGATACGCTCCATTTAATATCCATTTTACGTCTCGAAATTCTTTTTCTATATCCCAATACTCATCTCCACCGCATAAGCAAATATCGGCGTTAGTATCCGTTATTTTTTTGTATAAAAGTTCCAAAAAATCATCGTCGATAAAATCATCATCATCGAGAAAACAAATATAATCTGCTTTGGCAATTTGGATTCCACGATTTCTCAAAAAATACTGACCAAAATGTCTGTTCATTGGGATTGATTTGAGTCTCTGTTCTTTCTGAGTGAAGTATGAGATTATTTTCAACGAGTCATCAGTTGAGTGATCGTCTAGGCAAATAACCTCAAAATCATCAAACGTCTGTGAAAACAAAGAATCTAAGCATTGGCCTAAAAAAGTTTCACCATTAAATATTGGAATTATTATTGAGATTTTTGGGGCTTTTTCCATTATCGTGTCTCAATGATGTTTTGTGATTTTTTCATCAAATACACCGAATAGAATCCTTCTTCATGATTGTTTTATAAAGTCTATAACGTTCAATTTAAGACATAAATCCAAATCAAGACATTTCTTCTATTAGTATCTAATTTTATGTATATGCTTTAAGTGTTCTTGAATAATGTCTAAGCACTTTAGTGCTACAACTGATGGTTGGATATCAGTTGTATCTAAATAGCTGACATAACTTAACTTATTATAGTAGTCCTTCTCAATCTTTGAGTAATTAATGATGAAATCTAATGATTCTCTCCTTCTTATGTCTCCATTTATCCGGTTCAATAACGCTTTTACCGATGCATCTAAGTAAATTATGAGATCACTTCTTCTCTTAATATATTTTTTTTCGAGTTGCGGTATGATTGTTTCAGGACTCCACTCGACATCTAGAAAAACTGGATAAGAATAAGAGAAACATATTGTGTCTTCTGGCCCTCGGTCAAGAAGAATAATTTCACAATCATAATTTTTAATTTCATCCCACCTAGCAAGTTCGCTCAAATAATAACTTGAGCGAGTTCAAACACATGTGAGACGATAGGGCTTTACAAAAAAGCACATTGGGGTCATCCTAAAGGGTGGAAAACCAAAACAAGGAGGAACCCCAATGCGGCAGATATATCTGCAAAGTAGATTTTATCATCTAGCCAAGATGCCGGTTATTCATGCAAGCGAAGAGGCAAAACAGCGAGAGCGGGCACTGACCATCTGGGAGACGCTCTGCCAGCAAGGCA
>JAAYUT010000274.1 GCA_012517485.1 Candidatus Atribacter fermentans | reverse complement strand
TTAAAATTATTATTTTTTTTATCTGATTCACTATCACCCCCTACATTATTTAAAGGCTTTTCCAAAAATAGATTATTAAACTTTGGTATTCAATATCAATTGGTCCATATAGGGAGAAAGAGGCTCTGGACCTTTATCGGTGATGAGAAAGGCACTTTCAAATCGAACTCCGTTCACATTCGGAACCGAAAAAACACTTACATCCACACAGACTGTCATACCAGGTTGTAATACATCGTTGCTATTTGGTCCAAAAAAGGGAGCTTCAGCTTCCATAAGACCTATAGTATGAGCAAAGGGACAGACGATATTTTTTCCATAACCCTGCTTGGTTACAAATTCATGGGTTACAGCATTAATATCTTTCCCAATCATCCCTGGTTTTAAATTGGATTTTGTAATCCGATAGGCTTCGACCATATCATTGATGCAGTGTCGCTGTGCTTCATTTGGTTTCCCTCCAACTACCATGGTATAGCCAAAAACCCCAGCATAACCGTTATATCGAGGGCTGAGCCCCATCATTACCGTTTCACCAACTTGTAATTTTTTGTCCGATGCCGTTGGGACCACTCCACTTGTTCGCTCCCCACTGGCAACGATTGCTTTAAAGGCAAACCAATTTGCTCCCAAGGACCGGGCTTTCCCCTCACCAGCTCCTGCAATTTCGATTTCCGAAATACCTTCACGAATGAGGGGTTTCATCATTTGAAATGCTTGGTCAGCAATGGCAAAGGCTTTTTTAATCTGTTCTTGCTCCCATGGAGATTTAATCCTTCGAAATTGTTCAAATTCAGCAGTAATATCAACTAAATCAATCCCTAACAAATCTTTTTTTAGTAACTGATAAACTCCAAAGGGCATTTTATCCAGTCCAACCACACCCAACTTTTGATTTTTCCCTTTAATTCCAATTTCATCAAAAACTTCAGCAAAAGAAGATATCGTGGCGTTCGGATATTCTTCCTCGGGAACCATAAAAACCGGTATATTTTTCGTCTTTTTAATTGCTGAGTCGGTTTTAGCAAAGGGTTCCGATTCTGGTCCTCCCAAAATCATTGGTTCACCTTGACGAGGAACAAATAGACAACCACTTTCAAATTGTGGACACCAACCGGATAGATACCACCCATTGGCTATGTTGAGTTCATCGTAATATACCAAAGTCCCAGGAAGATCTTTAGAAATAAGAAGGTCTTGTACTTTTTTTAAACGAGATTTCATTTCATATTCTGGTAATATCATATTCCTTTCTCTCCTTTTATAGAATGTTTTTTATTTCAAAGAAACACACGATTTTCTCTCAACAAGAATAGGAGATAACTCAATCCGTTGAGCAGGGAGGGGTTCATCTTCCTGCATCTTATCGATAACCAATTTTGCTGCCAAACGTCCCATTTCTGATCCTGGGATTTTCATAGTGGTAAGTGGTGGATGAAAAAATCGCGCCATTTCAATATCATCAAATCCTATTACCGAAAGTTTATCCGGAATAGAAATATTCATTTCGCTTGCTTTTTGCAATACCCCTATTGCCATTTCATCATTGGTAAAAATGGCAGTAGGTGGATGGGGAAGTGAGAAAAGCTTTTCCATGCTCCGTGCTCCTCCATCAAT
Source organism: Candidatus Atribacter fermentans (assembly GCA_012517485.1). GTDB lineage: Bacteria > Atribacterota > Atribacteria > Atribacterales > Atribacteraceae > Atribacter > Atribacter fermentans. The sequence continues at coordinate 2,965 of JAAYUT010000274.1, read as the reverse complement.
ATTAAAATCCTTATTGTAAACAATATATTCACGGCGAATTGGAATACCATGAGATTGCAGGACTTTTAAGTAACTGTTTTCAAGGGCTCGAGAAAAATAATGATGTTCCGCTCCAGCTATTAAGCCAATATTTTTGTGACCTAAATTTATAAGATATTCAACCGCCTCAAGTGCTCCCCTTTTGTAATCACAGAGAACACAATCAAAACCAATTGGACCAATATCATCAACCATTACCACTACAAAACCATTTTCCTTCAGATAAAAAAGAAATTTTGGATCGGTTTCTCCAATGACAATCAAGTATTTCAAACTTTTTTCTGCAATAAAAAGGGGAAGATCGAGAGGAGTGTAATTATCTCGTTGGGATACTGATGATATCACTACATTAAGCCGCTTTTCAAACATGGTTTTCTCAATCCCAGAAATAACACTAGAGAAAAAATAATGATCAGAATGAACGTACTCGCCAAAAAGTACACCAACATATTTTGTATTATCAGTAAAAGGGTGTTTCTTCTGACTTAAAATCCGAGCAGAGAGATTCGGTTGATAATTCAAAAGGTTAATCGCCTTTAAAACTCGGTCTTTAATTTCTTCACTCACTACTTCTGACCCATTGATGACTCGTGAAACCGTTGCAACACTCACTCCAGCTTCCCGGGCTACGTCTCGAATAGTTGATGACATAGTTACTCCTTTAAACCCCCTTTTTTTGTAACCGTTTTCATTTTTCCTTTACTCTTTCTCTCCATTGATGAGCTAGACCAATTGCTGAATAAAATTTTGCATCTTTCTCTTTAAAAGCGTCTATAACCTTAGAGAGTTCGGTCAATGCTCGAGGCCCACAGTTTTGGATTATAAAAGGAAGAGGTTCAACGGTTGCTTCGCCATAAGAAAGACGAGAGGGCATTTCAATGAATTCCCAAGGATGGATATAAAAACAAAATACCGCAGGCAAATTTTTATTTGTATAGTATGTTATCATGCTCTCGACATGTTTCATCAATGATTCAGCCCCTTCGGTTCGAAAAAGAGGCCATTGGTCCCGATCTCGTCCATATTGATCATGGCTTTCCATGGTGAGATCGGCAAAATTTGGTATTTCAAGGATGCGAAGGTTCCCCTCTTGGGTCCAATTTTTTTCCGATGGATAGTAAGGGAGAATTCTCTCTTGATAATAATAAAGCGGATAGGATGCATCGGCGAGATAGCCCAATTTCTCCAGGGTATTTACCATTATTGTGCTCCCCCATAATCTTGGAGCCCGAAAAGATCGAGGAGTATCCCCAATGACTTCAGCAATCATTGTTGTCGCTACTTCAAGGCGGTGAGGAACCTCTTCCGGTAAAACAGGTTTGACTAAGGGAATTTCAAAAAGTGGATCGCCAATCGTTTCATGATGAATGGTGTGACAACCCACTTCAAAACCTCTTTGTTGAATTTCACGTGTGAGCTCGGGAAATTTTTGTGCTGCCTCAGCAACCATAAAAAATGTAGCGGGAATTTCCTTTTTCTCAAAAAGATCCATTAAAAGCGGGGTTCCTTTTTTAACTCCATTATAAAAAGGCGTAAAACTGCCTATATCAGTTTCGGTATCAACTCCAATAACAACTGAAATATCCATCTTTTACCCTCTTTTCTTTGAAGAATAAACCATGTAAACGAATACGTAACCGTTATCATTTTAACTAAAAAATTTTAAATATGTCAATATCAATCCTGTAAACCCCATCTTATAAATTCCCCCATTGAGGGGGGATACAGGGGGGTGTGCCTTTAATCGGTCATCCTGAGCTTTCTTCCCTTCCGCTTTTTCTCCCCCTCCCCCATTCTCCCCCCTCATTATTTTCTCGTCCACTTATTCTATTTTCTCATACTGTTGCATTTCAATTATGGCTTTGGAATAATGAATTAAATTCCAACTTAACCTGAAGGAGAAATTTCCCATGCTAAAAAAAAGTCTTCCTTTTCTTATTCCATTTGTCCTTTTTATCATCCTGGCATCTTCACCTCTAACCCATGCCCTCCCAGAGTTTCGTGGGGTATGGATCGATGTAAGAAGCATTCCCAATTCTCGAGAAGGCATTGAAGCTATGGTCAAAGAATTGGCATTGGCTCATTTCAATGCTATACTGGTTGAATCTTTTTATCTGGGAAAAACTATTTATCCTTCAGATTTTTTAGCTCAACAAGGTCTCTCCAGGCAGATGGAGTCATTTGAGCAAACTAATCTTGATCCTCTTGAAATTTTTATCAAATCGGCTCATAGATACAATATGCAAGTACATGCCTGGTTTGACATGTTTTATGTCGGTCTAAACCAACCCGGAGAACTCCTGGAAAAGTTTCCAGCTTGGCAATCCATTCAGCGCGATGGAACCGTTGGTTATTTTCAAGGTAAAAACCATTTTTATTGGGTATGTCCCCTTCACCAGGGAGTAAAAGAATTTTATATTGGGCTACTTATCGACGTACTTCAAAACTATGACCTGGATGGAATCCATCTTGATTATCTGCGATTCCCAGATACAACCATAGCTGATACTTGCTATGCTCAAGACCATCGGAAGCATTTTTTATCTCATTACGGTGTTGACCCAATTGCAATCGATCCCTTCACTCAGCCCGATATGTATCGTCTTTGGAATGAATACCGAGCTCAATCGGTCACCGATCTTCTGGCAGAAATAAACTCGAGAGTTCACCAAATTAAACCAGAGATAATTTTATCGGCAGCCGTTCAACCTCGAGGGATGGTTATCGAGCTCAATTCTGGATTCCTGCAAAATTGGCCTTCTTGGGCAGAAAACCATTACTTGGATGTATTGATCCCTATGACTTACAGCTCAAGAGTCAATGAGATGAAAGGATTAACCGTTTGGGTTAATACTTTTTTATTAGGAAATCTACCAGCTTTTGCTGGGATCCAAGCCTTTAACCTTCCCGACCTTAAAAACCTTTC
>JAAYUT010000273.1 GCA_012517485.1 Candidatus Atribacter fermentans | reverse complement strand
AGATTTGGCACCTCGCTTTAACCAAAGTCCCGAGGAATGGGCTTTGGTCGGCTTATTGCACGACATTGATTATGAAATGACAAAGAATTCTCCCGAAACCCATGGTATAGAAGGTGCACGAATATTAAGCGAAGCCGGTTATCCGGATAATGTGGTCGTTGCGTTACGCTCCCATAATCCCGCTACCTGTTATAACCCGAATAGTGTTTTAGAAAAAGCATTGTACGCGGTGGACCCGGTTAGTGGTTTTATTGTCGCTTGTGCTTTGGTTCATCCCCATCGGACACTTCACGAGCTGGATCTTGATTTTTTAGTAAATCGTTTCAAAGAAAAAAGCTTTGCCCGTGGTGCCGACCGTTGCCAAATTCAAAGTTGTCAAGATTTGCAAATAAATTTAAATGATTTTTTATTAATTGCTTTACATTCGATGCAAAAAATTTCACCACAGCTCGGTTTATAAGCCTGATTTTTCTCCCTCAGATTTTTCCATTTTCTTCTCTTGACAATCAGTTTATCAAGTTTTATACTTTTAATGTCAAAGTCAAACAACATCAAAGAAAGGTTTGGTGATGAAAGTGAACCGTTTTGATCCCTTTCGTGATTTAACTCTTTTGCAGGATAGGATAAACCGGCTTTTTGATGATAGTGTGGTTCGACAAGAAAGACGAACTCCACCGAATGAAACTTGGATTCCAATGGTGGACATCACTGAAGATGAAAATGAAATTGTGCTTTGGGTCGAATTACCAGGGGTGAATCAAAAAGAAGTCGACATCACTCTTAATGGCGATCAGCTTACTATAAAGGGCGAAAAGAAGTTTGACCAAGCGAATCAGAGAAAATATTTACGAAGGGAAAGGCTGGAAGGTCCTTTTTCAAGAACCTTTCAACTCAATTTACCAGTAGATACAGAAAAAATATCGGCAGCTTATCGGAATGGAGTTTTAGAAATACATCTTCCCAAGCCGGTGGAATCAAAACCTCGGAAGGTTTCCATCCAGGCAGAATAATACCAATCTATCAAAGTCAAGCTGAGTAATGATGCAAAAAGAAGAAGGGATGGTTTTAACCATCCCTTCTTTGTATAAAAGAGTCTTTAATAAAAAGAAAATTTCCGGTAAAGGGGATGAGATTTCAATGGAATTTAAAGACTACTACCAAATTTTAGGTCTAAATAGAAATGCTGATGAAAAAGAAATAAAAAAAACCTATCGTCGATTAGCTCGTAAGTATCATCCCGACCTCAATCCCGGAAACAAAGAAGCTGAAAAGCGCTTTAAAGAAATAAACGAAGCCTATGAAGTTTTGGGTGATCCAGAAAAAAGAAAAAGATATGATGAGTTGGGATCGGCATGGAATAGTTATGGGCAAACCGATACCGAGCAGTTTTGGAAAGATTATTATAACAAGTATGGGACCGGTGGAACCTCATATCAGCAAACCTATTCCTCCAACTTTGACGGAGGAGATTTTAGTGATTTTTTCCGGACGTTTTTTGGTGATTTATTTGGAAGTTCAAATGTTCGAACTCATTCGACTCGTTTCCGTTCTTCCAAGAGAAGTGATTGGATGAATGGATATTCCGAAGAGCGCGAAATAGAGCCTACTTCCCATCAGATAGAAATCAGTTTTATGGAAAGCATAACAGGAACACGGAAGAATTTTCATCTGGAATTCGAAGAGCCCTGTCCGCAATGTGGAGGTCAGAATCAAAACTGTTCTATCTGTCATGGTCGGGGAATCGTCAAAAGAAGAAAAACAGTTGATGTCAAAATTCCTGCTGGCATTCAAGAAGGCGGAAAACTAAGAATGCCCGGAATACTCAACGGGCGAGATTTGTATTTAGTGGTTAAAATCCAACCTCATCCTTATTTTAAGAGAGAAAAGAACGATATTCATCTTGAGCTTCCATTGTCTTTATACGAAGCTCTTTTAGGAACTGAAGTTGAAGTACCAACCATTAATGGGAGAGTAAAAGTGAAAATCCCTCCTGAGACCCAAAACGGGTCGATTTTACGGCTACGGGGTCTTGGGATAAAGGATAGAAAAACTGGATTGGCAGGTGATCAACTGGTGAAAATTCGAGTTGTTTTACCAACCCACCTTGAAGAAAAAGAAAAGAAACTATTTCAAGATTTATCGGCCATGAGAAAGGATAATCCACGATCCCATATGTTTATATAGTGGCGATTGAAAAAGTATGGAGGAGGATGGATGAAAGATGACCAAAAATGAGAACCAAAAAGATAAATATTTTGT
>JAAYUT010000272.1 GCA_012517485.1 Candidatus Atribacter fermentans | reverse complement strand
CGCACTTTTCAATCAAAAAATGATATACTGGCACTCGAAAGAATTGGCCATGAAGTGAATCAACTGTGTCATCAATTCCCACTCTATCCTGATCTCGAGGTTCCGGAATAGATGAAAGAGATTTTGGTTTAAAAATTCATGGTCAAGCAAATTGAATCAAGGATTCGCAAGCGAGGAGGTTTATCCAGATGAGAGAAAAAGTTGAAAAAGCCTTAGAAAAGGTGAGAGGGTATCTCCGCATGGAAGGTGGAGATGTTGAATTGGTCGATATCGTTGATGGTGTTGTCAAGGTTCGATTAAAAGGAATGTGTAGCTGTTGTCCAATGTCGATGATGACACTCAAAGACGGTATTGAACGGGTTGTAAAAGAAGAAGTTCCAGAAGTGGTATCGGTTATCCAGGCCCAATAAACCAAGATTGAATTGTAAAAAAAGTGTCTGATTTTCAATTCAGACGCTTTTTTTATTATTTTAAACTCCTGATTTCAAAATATTTTTTAAGTTAATAAACTATGCTTGTTATTTACTCAATGCTTTTCGTTACTTTACCGACTTTCCTTGAATAATCCAATAAAAAAGACTAACAAAGATGATTCCACCAATAATATTCCCTAAAGTAACTGGTAAGAGGTTTCGGAAAATTCCACCCCAGTTTAAGAGTTTTTCTACAGAAATATATCTTTGAGCGATGATACCGGCTGGTAAAAAATACATATTAGCAATACTGTGTTCGTATCCCAATGCTACAAATGTTAATATTGGTGCTGGTATAACCAATAACTTGGTCAAATTATTTTCTGAATAAATACAAAGTAAGACTGCAAAACAAACTAACCAATTGCATAAAATCCCCCGACTTAAAGCAGGAACAAAAGCAAGATTCATCTTCGTATTGGCAATGGCATAGGCTCTTTCGGCTATGACTCCTTGACCAGAAGTAAGCAATCCGGAAGTATGATAAAGGCCAACTAAAAGAAGAGCACCAATAAAATTACCAATATAAACTATGACCCAGTTTTTCAAAGTGAAAATCCAAGATGAAATTGAATTATAACAGGAATAAGAAAGCAGACAATTTCCTGTAAAGAGATCGACTTTCCCCAAAACAACAAAAATTAAACCCACCGAGAATATCAAACCACCCAATATTTGACTGATTCCATAAGATAGTCCTGATGAAACCGTTATCAGGGTAAAAAGTTGAGATGCAAAACCAATATAGGCACCAGCCAAAATTGAACTCAAAAAAAGGGGCAAAAATCTTTTGTGAGCTTTTCCATGACACCACTGAATAAAAGTTTCATGATCTGTTTCCACATTTTTCACTCCTTTTAGGAAAATTATTAAAGACGTTAATTACTTAAATAGATAATATAATAGATTGTTAAATTTTAAAAGATAAATTATAGATTTTTATTTCTCTTTTTGTTAAAATGTGAGCATTACTTTTTGAGGGAGGGTCATTCATGGCGGAAGTATTAGAACAACTTGCAAAAGAATTATTTGCTGGGAATGCGAAAGCAGTAGCCGAACTAACCAGTAAAGCTTTGACAGAAGGTCTTAAACCTTCTGAAATTTTAAACGATGGTCTTATCAAGGGAATGAGCGAAGTTGGCGTGAAATTTAAAGCCAATGAAATCTATGTTCCTGAAGTCTTAATTGCTGCCCGTGCTATGAAAGCCGGTATGGAGATTTTAAAACCAAAATTAGCTGAAAGTGGAGTCGAGCCGGTAGCAAAAATGATCATTGGTACGGTAAAGGGAGACCTTCATGATATTGGGAAAAATTTAGTCGCTATGATGATGGAAGGAGCTGGTTTTGAAATCATCGATCTTGGCATTGATGTACCGGCCGAAAAGTTTATCCAAGCAGTTAAAGAAAACCATCCTCAAGTTGTCGGTATGTCGGCTTTATTAACCACCACCATGGTCCAAATCAGAGAAAATATTAAGGCTTTCCAAGAGGCTGGAGTTAGAAATAATGTAAAAGTATTAATTGGAGGAGCTCCTGTTACGCAGAAATTTACAGATGAAGTCGGTGCTGATGGTTATGCACCTGATGCCGCTTCAGCTGTTGACAAAGCCAAAGAACTTTTAGGTATCTCCTAAAAAAAGGGTGGAATTCCACCCTTTTTTTAATCCTAAATTAATTAATTATTTTATTTAATAAATAATTCAAATTCTTTATTAATTTTTAAAGGGGGATTCCAATTATGATGAGCGATCTCGAAATCGCCCAGCGTTCAACGATGAAACCAATTTCAGAAATAGCGAGTTGTATTGGCTTAAATGACGATGACTATGAACTCTATGGAAAGTATAAAGCCAAAATCTCTCTCAATGTTTTGGATAAACTTCACGATCGACCGCTCGGAAAATATATTGATGTAACGGCTATTACTCCAACTCCATTAGGAGAAGGAAAAACAGTTACCACCATTGGTTTAGCTATGGGTTTAAATGCCATTGGAAAAAAGAATATCGTTTGCATTCGGCAACCTTCTCTCGGTCCAGTGTTTGGAATTAAAGGAGGGGCTGCTGGCGGTGGATATTCTCAAGTTATTCCCATGGAGGATTTTAATCTCCATCTAACCGGAGATACACATGCTGTATCTTTAGCTCATAATCTTCTTGCTGCTTTTATCGATAATCATCTTCATCATGGAAATGAGTTGGATATTGATCCGTACACGATAAGCTGGCCACGGGTCGTTGACGTGAGCGATCGATCACTTCGAAAGATTATCATAGGCTTAGGTGGAAAAGAAAATGGGGTTCCCCGTGAATCAAGTTTTGATATTTCAGTTGCTTCTGAGGTTATGGCTATTTTAGCTCTCACTACTGATAAATCGGATATACGTAAACGATTGGGACGTATAGTTATTGGATATAACAAAAAGAAAAAACCGATTACCGCAGACGATTTAAAATGTGCCGGTTCAATGGCAGTATTAATGAAAGATGCAATTAAACCAAATTTAATTCAAACATTAGAAAATACTCCCTGTCTGGTTCACGCTGGACCTTTTGCGAACATCGCTCATGGGAACAGTTCTATTATAGCCGACCAAATCGCAATTCGATTAGCTGATTATGTAATAACTGAGAGTGGTTTCGGTGCTGATTGTGGTATGGAAAAGTTTATGGATATCAAATGTCGCTATAGTGGACTCAAACCGAATTGCGTCGTTATGGTGTGTTCTATTCGAGCTTTAAAAATGCATAGTGGTAAATATAAAGTCGTACCTGGGAAACCACTCGATCCTGGTTTAGCTCAAGAAGATATAGAAGCTGTGACCAAGGGCTCAGAAAATTTAATTAAGCAGATCGAAAATGCCCGATATTTTGGTATACCAGTAATCGTCGCTATTAATGCCTTTACCTCCGATACTCATAATGAGATTGAGACCGTGAGAAAAATTTCTATAGAAAATGGTGCCTTTGATGCGGTTGTTTCAGAAGTATGGGCGAAGGGTGGAGAAGGAGGAAAAGATTTAGCCCATGCAGTTGTTCAGGCTTGTGAAAATGGCGGGAACTTCCAATTCCTTTATCCGCTTGATATCCCAATCAAAGACAAAATCCATACTATTGCGACTAAAATCTACGGTGCCGATGGTGTGGTCTATGAAAGTGAAGCTGAGAAAAAAATTAAATTGTTCACCGAAATGGGATGGGATAATTTACCAATTTGCATGGCAAAAACTCATCTTTCACTTTCCCATGATCCTAAACTGTTAGGTCGTCCGAGGGGTTTCAAATTACCAATTCGCGATATTCGACCCTCTATTGGAGCTGGTTTCCTTTATCCACTTTGTGGTGAGATGAGAACCATGCCTGGTCTTCCTTCCGTACCTGCAGGAAATGCGGTCGATTTCGATGAAGATGGAAATGTGGTGGGACTCTTCTAATGAACCGATTGGTCTCTTCTAATCCCCTCTATGACATCGCTATCTTAGGTGCTGGTGTTGCTGGTTTAGCTGCTGCTCGGATTTTGAACCCTTCCTTAAAGGGAGTGGTTGTAGAATCAGAAGAGCGAGTAGGAGGGTTAGCTTGGCAATTGGGATGTAAGGCTACTGATATATGCTTGTATTGTGGCGTTTGTCATGGGATTCAATTACGACGAGACTTGGGAGATTTCTCATCTTTTCCCTTTGACCTTATGCTTGGACAACAACTCACTTCCATGTTTAAAGAAAATGGGAACTATCATCTTCTCTTCAAAAGCGGACGATCGATAATTACCCATTCAATATTAATTGCAACCGGTATTCAACCTTTCGATGCCTACCAAATTCCTCAATACGGATATGGCACTTTTCCTCATATCTATACTGGTATTGAAATTGAAAGGAATTTAAATTCGGAAGGGGTCAAGGCTTTTCATACCTATCAAAAAATCGCCTTCATCCAGTGTATAGGATCAAGAAATTTTAAAGAAAAAAGGGGGTATTGTTCCCAGGTATGTTGTCGATATGCTCTCCGGATATCTGAGGATTTGGCTTTTCAATATCCCAATTTACAGATTGATATGTATTATATGGACCTCCAGCTCCTTGGTGTCAAGAAAGAATTGCTTGCCGATATTGCAGAAAAAAGGGTGAGGCTCATCCGTCACATGCCTTATCGGGTGGAATCATCAAACGGAAAACCGATTCTCATGTTTGAAGATGACCAAAAAGTTACCAGAGTTGAATATGATGCCGTTATTCTATCGGTTGGTATGAGCCCCAGCCCGGGAACCAAACAAGCAGCTGATATCCTTCGGGTCAATATTGACGATGCCGGTTTTATAAAAGACTACGGGGATGGAAAAACCAGTCAAGAAAATATCTACGTATGTGGTACGGCATCGGGAGCTAAAGATATTCAAACAGCCATTTCAGATGGAAAAAGAATTGCACAGCGAATTCTATCAGTTCATAGAGAGTTACAACAAGTGACATCATAAAAAGGATGTTAAAATATTCAAAATTTTGTCATTTGATGACAAATCTGGTAAGGAGGATAATAACTTGAAGACTGTTCTTATCGTCTCTTTAGGCGATACCCGGTCTTGGATGAAGCCTTGGATAGATCAAATTGATACTCATTTCCCGGTTCGGGTCCATTTGCTTCATTTGGCTGAACTTGGGAATAATCTTCCATTGGATTACGATCGGTTCATATTTACTGGAAAAAGTCTTCTCCTATATCGAGAAAATATAGCTCGGATTTGTGCTCTTTCAAATATTAATCCTTTACTGGTTTTTCCTTATCCAGAAGAACTTCTACCTGAATCCCTCGAGAGTGAAAAATTGAATCTATGGAATTCATTCCTTCACCAAGTTATCCTTACTCCTTTATCCGAACAGCTGGTTGAAGCAATCAATCTTCCACTCACGAAAAAGATCGCTATTTTAGGAAATTTAGTCGACGAGACCATTCTCGAAGAATTTCAGAATGTTGGTTTCGATATTTTCCGGCCTATCCCTCCCTTTCATATTAAACGTCAGGGTATCCAATATTGTATTGAATCACAATCGGGAATAACAATAGTAGGAGGGGTAGTGATTGTTCCCGAATTTCAAACGATTTTTTCCCATCCAATTCCCAATGAAGTGAATGAGACCCGAAAGGTTCTTTTCCTCGAAGATTTTAAAAATAAAGTTTCCATGCGGAATTTTCGAAAGCAAACTGTGGTTTTTCTAGTCCCGGAAGGTATGGTGCCAGTTGAAACCTGGCTGACTCTTTATGACCTCTCTCAGCTTTTGGTTCAAAGAGATCAAGCACAAGTATTCATTCTTTGTCGGGAAGTTATTGTTGCCGGAAATGATCTGGAAAGAAGATACCTTGAAAGCCGAAAAGTAGGTGTCCTCATTGAAAAAATCGACTTTTCTCATTTGACACTTCAACCCTCTTTGGATATGCGAGGAAGTTGGGTCAGCTTCATTACTGAGCGGGATGGAATCTCTCAAAAATTTTTAAGTGATTGGCTGGTCAAGGTTCCCGGAAAAAAAGTCATTCCTTATGACTTCACCAAAATATTTTTCGGTGATCGTCTGATTTCATCTTTATCGCCATCCAATAACATAAACTTTCCGCTCTATAGCTTGCCCCTCGATGGTTGGTATCAGCTTCCTGACAATAAATTAACTATGGACACTCACTATGCTATCCAGGAAGTCATTGACTATTTCCAACGAGGAGTAACCGCTGAGAAGAATCGAGCCATGGTTGATGAAGAAAAGTGTGTTCTTTGTTTGACCTGTCTTCGTACCTGCCCCTGGAGTGCTATTGACATTGAAGGGTCGTCAAAAAGAAAAAAAGCCAGAATCAATTGGGAACAATGCCATCTCTGTGGTTTATGTGCTTCGTCTTGTCCAGCCAGCGCTATCACACTATACGGTCTTGAATTAGAAAAAGACCAACCAAACTCAATTAGAAAAGAGATAATAGGAGCTGGTGAAAATTCCGGCAAAATATAAAACTAGATTGTAGTCACTCGTTCCTGTTTTTAAATATTCCTGTTTTTGGAGTGATGGAGATTGAAAATATTGGTAATCGCTTGTGATAAAAGTGGCTATCCAGCGATGATAAAATATACCACTGAAAATTCAACCAACCATGAATTAACCAGAATTATTAAAGTACCCTGTCTTGGGAGCATTAAAGAAAGTGACATCCTTGAAGCCTTAGAAGGAGAATGCGACCTGGTTTTCTTGGTTGGCTGCCCCATTGATAGCTGCTTTCATCAAAGCGGAAGTCGATTTGCTCAAAGAAGAGTGAATAGAATCAATCATCTTTTAGAAGAGGCTGGTATTCCCAAAAGAGCTGCCATTAGTTTTGTAACAGCTGAAAAAATTTCTGAAATAAAAAGAACGTTGGATTTGATCTCGTTTACTCCAGTCCAAGAGGAGCTTAAATCATGATCATTGGTGAAAGAAAACCAATTCCAGAAATTCTCACTATGCTCGGTGATTCAAAAAAAGTTTTGGTTTTAGGATGCGGAACCTGTGTAACCGTTTGTCTCACCGGGGGCGATAAAGAAGCCAAAGAATTAGCCTCTTTATTGAGAATCAAAGGATATGAAGCTGATAGTCTTACTGTCGAACGACAGTGTGAATTGGAGTTTATCTATCCTTTACGAGAACGCATTCAGTCTGTTGATGCCGTCATTTCTTTGGCTTGTGGCATTGGTGTTCAAGCCCTTTTTGAAATCGATTCTGAAAAAAATATCTATCCCGGAATAAATACCACTTTCATGGGAATGCCGGTAAAACAAGGTTATTGGGAAGAACGTTGTTGGGGTTGCGGGAACTGTATCATTCATCTCTTTGGAGGAACCTGCCCGATAACCCGTTGTGCTAAAAGTCTCTTAAACGGCCCTTGTGGTGGTTCAAAAGATGGAAAATGTGAGGTGAAACCTGATCGCGATTGTGCTTGGCAATTGATTTATGATCACCTCAAGAAACTCAACCGTTTGGATTGGTTACTGGCAATTCAGCCTCCGAAAGACTGGTCAACATCCCGCTATGGTGGGCATCGGAAAATGACTCGGGAGGATATGTTGCTATGAGTTGGCTCAAACAGGTCTTACAAAGTGGTCATTTTGCTGTCACTGCCGAAGTAGGACCGCCCAAAGGATCCGATCCTCAGGTAATACGCAAAAAATGTGATTTGCTCAAAGGTTTTGTTGATGCAGTCAACATCACCGATAATCAAACGGCTATCGTTCGTATGTCAAGTTTTGCCAGTTGTTTAATTGCCAAAGATCAGGGAATAGAACCAGTTATGCAAATGGTCACCCGAGACCGAAATCGCATTGCCTTACAGAGCGATTTCCTCGGAGCTTGCGCTTTAGGGATTCCTAATCTTCTCTGTCTTACTGGAGATCATCAGAGCATGGGAAATCACCCCCAATCAAAAAATGTCTACGATATTGATTCAATCCAGCTTCTCCAAATTTTTAAAAATATGCGTGATCAAAAAGTATTTCAAAATGGAGAAGAAGTGAAGGGGGAAATCCATGTTTTTTTAGGTGCGGGTGAAAGCCCTTATGCCGATCCTCTTGAGTTTCGTGCTCTTCGCTTGGCGAAAAAGATTGCTGCCGGAGCCGAATTTATCCAAACACAGGCAATTTTTGATGTGGATATTTTCACCCGATGGATGGAAGAAGTACGCCGCTTGGATCTTCACAAAAAGTCATTTATTTTAGCTGGAGTTATACCGGTCAAGTCAGCTAAAGCATTACGATATATGAAAAACGAGGTACCAGGAGTTGTTATTCCTGACAGCTTAATAGAAAGAATGGAAGCAGCAACCGATCAAAAAGCTGAAGGTGTTGAAGTTTGTATCGAAACCATCCAAAAAGTTGCGAAAATCGAAGGCGTATCCGGAGTTCACATTATGGCCATTGCTTGGGAAAGCATTGTTCCGGAAATCGTACAACGGTCTGGTCTATTACCCCGACCGGTAAAAGGAGAGATCACTTCATCATGAAGGCTGAAAAAAAATTCGATCCTCAATTCAAATATCAAGTTGCGTCGCGACCCGGTGGAGAGGGTCTGATGGCATGTTTTGCCTGTGGAGTATGTACCGCCGGATGTCCGGTAAGTGAAGTGGAGAGTAATTTTAACCCTCGTCGTATTATTCATCAGATCTTAGTAGGAGATCGAGAGGGAGTTTTCGCCTCAAAAGCAATCTGGATGTGTATCGGTTGTTATACTTGTACTGCTCACTGCCCGCAGGATGTTGAATTTACCAATCTTCTAAAAGTTCTCCGACGTATGGCAGTAGAAGAAGAATATGTTGATTCTCATTGGTTAAAAATGATTGAAGAAGTTGACCGGCATACCCAACGGCTCCGTCGTGATTTGATTTCCTACCTCTGGGAAGAGAAAATCATTCATTCGGTTAAAGACTTTGAAAAATTCTATGAAAATGAAATCAAAAAATTGGCCTGGGTAAAGGAGAATGATAATCATGACCATGAATAAAATCGGTCGGGTCATGGTGATAGGAGGAGGCATAGCCGGTATCCAATCGTCTCTTGATTTGGCTAATTCAGGTTTTCATGTTTATTTAGTTGAATCATCACCTACCATCGGAGGCCTCATGGCTCGGCTCGACAAAACCTTTCCAACCAATGACTGTGCGATGTGTATTTTGTCTCCTAAATTGGTAGAATGCGGTCGTCATCTCAACATCGACATATTATCCTATTCCGAGGTCGAAAAAATTGAAGGGCAACCAGGGCAGTTTACCGTGACTGTGCGGAAAAAAGCCAGATATATCGATGAATTGAAATGCACCGGTTGTAGCGATTGTGTTGGAGTCTGTCCAGTCGATCGACCAAATGAATATGAAAATTTTCTCAACACCCGAAAGGCTACCTTCCGACCATTTCCACAAGCTTTTCCCAATGCTTTTACCATTGAAAAAAAAGGAACGGCTAATTGTCAAGCTGCTTGTCCCTTAGAGCAGAAAGCTCAGGGATATATCGCCTTAGTGAAAAATCAGCGTTATGAAGATGCCCTTCGTACCGTACGATTGGATAATCCCTTTCCGGCAATTTGTGGCCGAGCCTGTCATCACCCTTGCATGGAAAAATGTCAGCGGGGCATCTTGGATGAGCCCTTAGGAATACCTTCGATTAAAAGATTTTTATCTGATTACGAAACCGCTCATCAAATAAATGTTTTACCGGAGCGTGAAGACTCAAAACCTCAAAAAATTGCTATTGTTGGTGCCGGTCCCAGTGGATTAAGCTGTGCTTATTTTCTTGCCCTAAAAGGATATTCGGTCGAAATCTTCGAGGCCAAAGACCAACCGGGTGGAATGATGGTCTATGGAATACCAGCTTATCGTCTTCCTCGTGATGTCGTCTCTCGAGACATAGAAACCATTCTCTCCTTAGGGGTTTCAATTCATCATGGAAAAAAGTGGGGCAGGGATTTTACTCTTGATCAATTATTTGAGCAAAACTTTCAAGCCGTCTATTTGGCCTGTGGAGCTTGGAAGGGGATGAAAGTTGGAGTTAATGGAGAAAATCATCCCCGAATCATGGATGGACTTTTCTATTTAGATAAAGCCAATAGCGGTGAAGAGCTTCCTGAAGCTCAAGATGTGGTTGTCATCGGAGGAGGAAATGTTGCTATTGACTGTGCCAGAACTGCTCTAAGACGTGGTGCCAAAAAAGTGTCAATCTACTATCGTCGTTCCCGGGAAGAAATGCCAGCTCGGGATGAAGAAATTGAAGATGCAAAAGAAGAAGGAATTGAATTTGTCTATTGTGCTAGTCCTCGTGCTTTTACCGAACGGGATGGTTCTCTATACATGGAAACCTTTGTTATGAGACTCTGTGCTCCGGATGAATCAGGAAGACGAAGACCGGAAGTTATTCCCGGATCAGGATATGAAGTGGCTGCCGATCTCTTTATAATGGCTATCGGACAGGAGATCGACATCCCAGAAGAAGGACTGGAAAAGACTCGAAGAGGAACCATTAAAACCAATGAAAAACTGGAAACATCCCGTCAAGGTGTGTATGCTGGTGGTGATTTGGTGATGGGACCTTCTACGCTGGTAGAATCAATCGCTCATGGTAAAAGAGCTGCTCAAGCAATCGATGCGAAGTTTACTGGAAAGGAGTTTTCTGTAGAACGCCGCCACCCAGCGCCTCTTCGTATCCCCTGGAACACCATTCGTAAAAACCGCGTTCATATGGCAAAAGTGCCAGTTTCGGAAAGAATGAACGATTTTTGTGAAGTTGAATTAGGATATACCGAAAAGGAAGTTCTCGAAGAAGCTGACCGCTGTCTTTCCTGTGGGGGTTGTTCTGAATGTATGCAATGTGTTTTTGCCTGTCAACGGAAAGCCATTGACCACACCATGAAAGACATAAGGGAAAAAATTGAGGTTGGTGCCATCATTTTGTCGGCAGGAGCTGAAACCTTTAATCCCACCGAGAAATATCGTGAACTTGGTTATCGGAAGTTTCCCAATGTGATCACGAGCTTGGATTTTGAAAGAATACTCAACGCTTCCGGACCGTTCTCGGGTAAAGTCCAACGTCCATCAGATCGAAAAACTCCTAAAAAAATCGCCTTTGTCCAATGTGTTGGCTCAAGGGATCCAGAAAGAGGAAAATCCTATTGTTCCTCGGTTTGTTGTATGTATGCTATCAAAGAAGCTTTGGTTGCCAAAGAACATTTGGCTATAGAACATCATGATGAGCAACCAGTTGAAGCTGGCTGCAGTTGCGGAACCGATTTCTCCAATAATGAGAGAGCTTCAAAGCAAAACTTAAACTTATCAAGTTCCTCTGAAGAATTTTCGGCCACAGTGTTTATGATCGATATGCGAGCCTATGGAAAAGATTTTGAAAAATACTATCAACGAGCAAAACAGGAAGGGATTCGGTTCATTCGAGGGAGGATTGATCGGGTCAAGGAATTAGATAATGGTGACCTCGAAGTTTCCTTTGTTGACAATCAGGGGAATTTCCAAAAAGAAAATTTCGAGCTTTTGATTCTCTCGGTTGGACTTCACGTTGAACCGGAAAAATTGGCTCAATTGGAAAAATTGGGACTTTCGATAAGCCCAGAAGGCTTTCTTTCTATAGATCCCACCAATCCCATCCAAACCACCCGCCAAGGGGTTTGGGTTTGTGGTACTTTAGCTGGTCCGAAAGATATTCCTGATACGGTCATGGAAGCCAGTGCTGCCAGTTGTGATGTTGCTGGATTTCTTCATCCTGCCCGTTTTACCCAGGTAAAAGAAAAAGCTTATCCCCAGCAACGAGATGTTTCCAATGAACCGCTTCGAATCGGAGTTTTCATCTGTCGCTGTGGAATCAATATCGGTGGAGTGGTGGAAGTTCCGAAAGTAGTTGAATGGGCAAAAAGCCTCCCTGGTGTGATCTATGCCGAGGAAAATCTCTATACCTGTTCTCAGGATACCCAAGAGCGGATTAAAGAAAAGATTTTAGAACTTAACCTCAACCGGATTATCGTCGCTTCCTGCTCACCACGAACTCATGAACCGCTCTTCCGGGAAACACTTAAAGAAGCAGGACTCAATCCATATCTCTTTGAAATGGCGAATATTCGAGACCAGTGTTCCTGGGTTCATCAACAGTCTCCTGATGATGCCACCAAGAAATCACGGGATTTGGTTTCTATGGCAGTTGCCAAAGCATCGCTGTTGGAACCGCTTACTCCCATGCTTCTCCCTTTAGAGAAGTCTCTATTGATTCTTGGAGGAGGCTTAAGTGGTATGACCGCCGCTCTGGAAGCCGCCCGTCAGGGTTTAAAAGTTTTCTTGGTGGAAAAGGAATCAGAATTAGGTGGAAACCTACGCGGTTTTCATAAAAAAACTAATTTAGAAGGAACTCATCTCACTGACCTATTGAATTCGATGAAAGACCAGATTATCAATCATCCCAACATTGAAGTTTACCTCAATGCCAAAGTTCAAGAGGTCAATGGATTCGTGGGTAATTTTGAAAGTATGATTTTACAAGCTGGTGTAGAAATTTCGGTGAAGCACGGTGGGATTATTGTTGCAACTGGAGCCCATCAATATCAACCTCAAGAATTTCTTTATCAAAAAGATCAACGGGTTCTCACTCAAACTGAGTTAGAAAAACGACTTGAACAGGATCATTTTCCTCCGGTCGTTTCAGTAGTCATGATTCAGTGTGTCGGTTCTCGGAGCGATGAACATCCCTGGTGTAGCAAAATATGTTGTGCCACCGCTATTAAAAATGCCCTAACCATTAAAGAAAAGAGTCCGGATACCGAAGTGTATATCCTCTATCGAGACCTGAGAAGCTACGGTCTTCAGGAAAAATACTATCGTGAAGCACGAAACCAAGGGGTGGTTTTTATTCGCTTTGAGGATGACGACCTCCCTGAAGTTATACAACAAGGTTCAGTTCTCCAAGTCAGAGTCAATAGTTCTGTGTTTCAAGAAAGTGTAACACTTCCAGCTGGTATGGTGGTGCTCAGTACCGGGATTGTTCCTCCTGAAGCCAACGTTACCATCGGTAAAATGTTAAAGGTTCCCCTAAACCAAGATGGGTTTTTCTTAGAAGCCCATGTGAAGCTCCGACCGGTGGATTTTGCTACTGATGGTGTCTATGTTTGTGGTTTGGCTCATAGCCCAAAATCTGCTTTAGAAAGCATATTGCAAGCTAAAGCTTGCGTAGCTCGTGCGATGAATATTTTAAGCAAAGATCAAATCCAATCGGAAGCTCAGATTGCCTATGTCTTAAAAGAACGCTGTACCGCTTGTGGCGATTGTGAAAAGGTTTGTGCCTATAAGGCAGTAAAGATAAATCAAGAAAAAAAGATAGCCGAGGTTAATGCCGCTCTTTGTAAGGGATGTGGTCTATGCAGTGCAACGTGCAAGAGTACCGCTATCAAAGTTCAGGGATTTGCCCCTGAGCAGCTCATATCTGAGGTGGAATACTTATTATGATCGAATCGTCTTGGGAACCAAAAATTGTTGCTTTTCTTTGTCATTGGTGTAGCTATGCTGGAGCCGATTTAGCTGGAGTAAGCCGAATGCAATATCCTCCTAATATTCGGGTGATTCGTGTTCCCTGTTCCGGAGCTATTAATCCTCTTTATATTTTTAAAGCTCTTCGGGAAGGAGCTGACGGTGTTTTGGTTTCCGGTTGTCATCCTGGTGATTGTCATTACATCAGTGGGAATTACTATGCCCGTCGTAAATTTTTTATACTGAAGGAACTGTTGGTTTGGACGGGGATTGAAGCTGATCGCATCCATTTTTCCTGGGTTTCAGCTTCTGAAGGTCAAAAATTCTCCGAAGTGGTCACTGAGGTCGTTAATGCTGTCAAGCCACTCGGTCCCTCTCGAAAATTAGTAAAGGAGTTTTCAACCAATGTTTGAAAACATCCTCATCAATTTAGCCAAAAAATTACTCCGGGAAAAAAGGGTTGATTTAATAATTGGGTATGGATCCACTCAATTTTCCTTTCAAACCGAACCTATAATTATAAAGCAAGAAGAGCAGTCCGAGGCTTTGGTTTGGAATCCCTTTTGTGGAAATAACTTAGCCCGTTATTTAAAATATTATAAGAATACCCAACATAAAATCGCTTTAATGGTCAAAGGTTGTGATTCCCGGGCTGTTCAGGTTCTCTTAAAAGAGGATCAAATCAAAAGGGATCGACTATATTTGATTGGGTTATCTTGCCCGGGTCTAGTCAATCGGGAAAAGCTTCAAAAGCAATTTCCGCAAACTTCACCGGAGGATTTCCAATGGAAAGAAGCCGGTTGGTTCTATCGAGGTGAGCAAATTGACCCAGCATTGCTTCTTGAGGATACCTGTCTTCGCTGTCGATATCCCAATCCTCTTGAATATGATCAGCTTATTGGTGAACCCCGAACTATGAGTCCCTATCAGATCTACCGAAAAGATTACTTAGATCCAATCGATAACCTTTCTCCAGAAGAACGGTGGGATCGGTGGTCGAAGGAAATGACGAAATGTATTCGTTGTTATGCCTGTCGAAATTCTTGTCCTCTCTGTTATTGTCAGGAATGTTTTGCCGAGAGCACTCAACCCCAATGGGTGAGTCCAGCTCCAACTCCTTCGGATAATTTCCTTTTCCATTTAGTTCGAACCATGCATATGGCTGGACGTTGTGTTGAATGTGGTGCTTGCGAAAGAGCCTGTCCGGTTTCCATCCCTATAGCCCAGCTTCCACTTAAAGTTGAGATGATCATTCGTGAACAATTTCAATTTGAAGCCGGAACCAATCAAGAGAGCGTTGCTCCTTTGCTCACGTATCGGGAAAATGATCCCGGAGACTTTATAAAGTGAGGTAATGGCTATGAAATCCGGAAAAGTTACCAAAAATGACCTCATTCAGTGGCTAAAAACTCATCAAAAAAACTTTTTAGTCACCGAAAAGGTGGCTCATCATCAACCTGAGCTTTTATGCGATCAATTAAAAGAAATAAAAAATATCAAAGAAGTTCTTTTCCCTCCCTGGGACAAGCTTTTCAATTATCATTGGGAAAATCAACAATGGAATATTGAAGATATCCAGCCATCAGCTTCACCCCGATTCTTGATGTCTCTTCCTTGCGAAGCTCGAGCTATTTATGAAGTTCTTGATCGAGTCTTTCTCCAACCATCAGAAGCCGAAAGTGGATACGCAGCTCGTCGACAAGAACTAAAATTGGTCATCATAGGATGCGTGAATCCCGAGCCAACCTGTTTTTGTCATTTGGTAGGCGGAAATCCTTATTGGTCGCATCCCGATGCTCTCTTCATTCTTCCCTTTCATGATGAATATTATTTCGAAACCAACCAACCAGAGCAATTTGATATCATAGAAAAAGGAATGCCACTGAATAAAGCTGAAAAGGAAGAAATCGAAGTTTTACGAAAACAAATGGAAGAGAAAAGCAATAAGGAGAAACTTCCTGAAGATGTTCCCCAAGGGCTTTATGACCTTTTTGAGGACCAAGAATGGGAAGATTTGGGTTGGAAATGTTTAAATTGTGGTGCTTGCACATATTTGTGTCCAACCTGCCAGTGTTTTGATATAAGTACCGAGGGACGCTTAAAAGGTTTTCAAATCAAAAATTGGGATTCATGTATGTTTCCCAGGTTTACCCTTCATGCCTCAGGACACAATCCCCGACCGACTTTCAAAGAGAGAGTCCGACAGAGAGTTCTCCATAAATTTTCCTATTTTCCTCTTCGGGAAGAAGGACGTTATGGGTGCGTAGGATGTGGAAAATGTATTGAAATTTGCCCAGTAAATTGGAACATTCGGGACGTTGTTGAAAGGATGGTAAAAAAAATTGGCAATCGATCTTAAAAATAAAAACATTTATCTTCCTCATCTTTATCGAATCATGGAAATTATCCCGGAAACTTCTGATATCAAAACCTTTCGTCTCGACTTAGAAGGCGAAAATTCTTCTCACCTTCCCGGTCAATTTGCTGAACTTTTTGTACCAGGAGTAGGAGAAGCTCCAATTTCTATCACTTCCTCTCCAACCCAAAAAGGAATTCTGGAATTTAGCATTAAAAGAATTGGTTTGGTAACCTCTGCTATCCATCGCCTGAATCCTAATGACCGCTTGGGCATCCGAGGTCCTTACGGGAATACCTTCCCTCTTGCCAATCTAACTGAACACAACTTACTTTTCATTGCTGGTGGGATTGGATTAGCACCACTTCGTTCTTTAATAAACTATGTTTTAGACACCGAAAAACGACATCAATTTAATAAAGTAACCATTCTCTATGGAGCACGTTCACCACAAGATCTGGTTTTTAAATGGGAATTGGGAAAATGGCAAAATCGGAAAGATATTACCTTTTTACTCACTGTTGACCGAGGAGATGACCAATGGAAAGGCACAGTCGGTTTGGTTCCCAATGTCCTCAAGGAAAACATCCAAGTGAATCCGTTAGAGTGGAAATCCATCATTTGTGGTCCTCCTATTATGATTAAATTCACCATCAAGGCTTTATTAGAAATGGGTTTTCAACCCCCGGACATTATTACAACACTGGAAATGAGAATGAAATGTGGATTGGGAAAGTGTGGTCGATGTAATATCGGACCTTATTATGTCTGTAAAGATGGTCCGGTGTTCACCTACCAGCAGCTTCAGAATATGCCAGAAGAGTATTAACGGAGGCAATTTACATGAACTTCCAGGAAAGTATTCAAACTCTCTATTCATTAATTAATTATGAAAAAACTGATTTTTCTTACAACGACCTGAAACTCGATCGGATGAGAGAATTCATGAGTTTATTAAAACGACCTGATACCCATTCACCAGTAATATTGGTTGCTGGCACCAAAGGGAAGGGAAGTACTTGCTATTATTTGGAACGTATTTTAGCCTCTCAGCAGAAGAAATGTGGCTTATATGTTAAGCCACATCTTCTCACCTTTCGGGAGCGCTTGCAATTCAACGGGGAAATTATTCAACCTGAAGAACTCGCTAAATTGGTGACCGAAATCTTCCCTGTAATTGATTACATGGAAAAACATTCTCTATATGGAAAGCCAACTTATTTCGAGGTTTCTGTTGCTCTGGCTTTCCAATATTTTAAAAAAAGAAACGCTGATTTTTCCATCATGGAGGTGGGCCTTGGAGGTCGATTGGATGCAACCAATGTAGCTGATCCAATTCTCACCATTATTACTCCAATAAGTTATGATCATACAGAAATTTTAGGGAAAACCATCCCCAAAATTGCCAGAGAAAAAGCCGGTATTCTTCGACCCAATATTCCTCTCATTTTAGGGCTTCAGGAAAAAAAGGCAGCCAAGACCACTATCATGCGAATTGCTGAACACCTTCGAGTGCCGGTGTTTCCGCTTGAAAATTATTACTCATATCAAATTCTCAACCGAAGCGCAAAAGGATCGGTTTTTGAAATGAAATCAAAATCTGGTCGAGAGGGGACTTTCTCATTACCATTGTTGGGTGATCAACAGGTTGAAAATTTTCTAACTGCTTTACTGAGTGCTGAACATTTAGGGTATTCACCATCCAATCAGCAACTCCAAAACCTTCTTAATGAAGCGGTTTGGCCGGGACGAATTCAAATTATTCATTCATCACCTTTGACAATATTTGATGTCGCTCACAATCAGGCGTCTTTTGCCACTTTGTGTCATACTCTGAGAGATTATCTGGGAATAAGAAAAGCCATCTTTCTCTTAGGCTTTCTCACCGGAAAGGACTTTCCAGGAATTGCCAAAGAACTCTCTCAAATAGATTCCCAAGTGATCTTAACCACCCCATTTAACCCGAAAGCTGCCCTCCCAGCCGATATTGTTCATTTTTTTATACCTCATATTCCTCATCATAAAGTGATCAATGACCCCTATCAAGCATGGGAGAAGGCCCTTCAATACGCCACTGAATACCGCTTACCCTTAGTGGTAGCAGGATCATTTTATTTAGCAAAATTATTAAGTGATAAACTCAACGTAACCCTTTCGAAAGAGGAGGTGGAGTTATGATTATAGTCGCCGAACGAATCAATGCGACTCGGAAAGCCATCCGGGAAGCATTAGAGAAAAAAGATCGGGAATTTTTTATTCAGGAAGCGCAAAAACAAGAAAAAGCTGGAGCTGCTTTTATCGATGTCAATGCTGGGACAGAAGCGACCAAGGAAGTTACTGATCTCAAATGGTTGGTCGAATCCATCCAAGATGAAATTGAAATTCCACTTTGCTTAGATTCTGCCAATGATCAAGCTCTTGAAGCAGCACTTACTGTCTATCGCAAGAAAGAAGTTATGATTAATTCATTTACTGCAGAGGAAAATCGAATCAAAGCCTTATTACCAATTGTGAAGAAATATAATGCTCTGGTAGTTGGATTGGCGATGGGCGAGGGAGGAATCCCTCAATCGGTTGAAGAACGAATGAAATTAGTAGACACTTTAGTCAAAGCTGTTGATGAATATTCTATTCCTCGCGAGCATCTTTTTATCGATCCATTAGTTGTGCCCATCGGCACCGATCAAAACCAAGGAAGATTATTTTTAGAAAGCCTTAAAGCAATACCAAATAGCTATCCTGGAGTGAGAACCATCTGTGGCCTCAGTAATATCTCCTTTGGTATGCCTAATCGCCGTCTTATTAATCGGTCCTTTTTAGCATTGAGTATAGGATTTGGGCTTCATGCTGCAATTATCGATCCTCTGGATGATAAGCTTATGGGTATCCTTTTTGCCAGTGAAGCCTTGATGGGCTGTGATGAATATTGCATGAACTATATCACTGCTTTCCGAGCTGGTCGTTTAAACGACTAAACTTTAAAAACACTTTCTCTCTTAGTTAGTCAAAAAGAGGAGAAACTTTCACACTGCTTGCGTGGCACCAGTTGGGAATAAAAAGAATTACCCCCCCTCACCCTAAACCTCTCCCACAAAGGGGCAAGGGGGAAAAAGTTCCTCCTTTCACAAAGGTTAATGATAAAATTGTAGATTACTATTATTCATTCAGGTTATGAATGATTACTCATTATTCAATATCCTCTGGTAAGGAAAAGAAAAAAGGGTATAATACCTCTGAAAAGAGGTGTTTTTTATTCAATTAACCAAAGCCAAAGAGTTTCGTCGTTATATTGAAGATCATTATGAATTCGGAGACTTTGCTCTAATCCGAGGAAGAGAAGAAATAGCCGAAATCGGTTTTGTTTTTGCCGATGAAGACGTTAATAATTGGCCCTCCCTTTATAAAAAAGCCGAAAATATTTGTGATCATTTTGAGACAAGATTACGGGAAGAGGGGCTTAATACCGTCGCTTATTCTCGAGTGGGGAAAGACCTCGATTTTATAACCGTTTCAATTGTTATCCGACTTCACACTTTCTCTGAGGATCAAATCCATCAAATTGCTGACCTCATTATGAGTATCCTTCGAGAGGTAAATCCCTATTATGAAAATGAAAAATAATCTATAAAGGAGGCTATCATGAAATTCAGAGGGAAAATTATCATTACCTTGAAACCAGGGGTCTTTGATCCACAAGGAGTTACTATAAAAAGTGCACTCCATTCCCTGGGATATCAGGAAACTGAAGAAGTGAAAACTGGGAAATATTTCGAAATTCACCTTGATTCAAGCAATCTGGATACTGCCCAAAAACGTTTGGAAGAGATGTGTGACCAATTACTGGCCAATCCGGTCATTGAAAAATTTCACTTCACCATCGAACCCTCTGATTAATAAGGAGTCTCCAATGAAATTTGGTATAGTCGTTTTTCCAGGTTCAAATTGCGATTATGATTGTCAACACGTCCTTTCGAAGGTTCTCAGCCAGGAAACGGAAATGCTCTGGCATGAAAGCCGTGATCTTAAAAATTGTGATTGTATTGTTCTTCCCGGGGGTTTTAGTTATGGTGATTATTTACGAACCGGAGCTATTGCCCGTTTTTCACCGGTTATGGAATCAATTCGTCATTTTATTGAAGAGGGAGGATTAGTTATCGGGATTTGTAATGGATTTCAAATTTTAGTCGAAAGCCAACTCCTCCCCGGTGCTTTACTCCCCAACCAGGGCGGACATTTTATTTGCCGTTTTGTTCACCTGCGAGTTGAAAACACCGATACGCCTTTTACCCGACTCTTTAACCCGGGAGAAGTCATATCAATTCCTATTGCACATCATCAAGGAAATTACTTTATTCCTCATTCTTCTTTATCCACTCTTCATAAAAATCGTCAAATCATTTTTCGTTATTGTGATCGTAACGGACAGATTAATCAAAAAACCAATCCAAATGGATCGATTGACTCAATTGCTGGGATAGTTTCTTCTTCCCAAAATGTTTTAGGAATGATGCCTCATCCCGAAAGGTCATCAGAAGCATTATTGGGTTCTCAGGATGGAAAAAGAATATTTCTCTCGATCATTCAGTGGTGGGAGGAAAAGTACTATGCAAAATAATGAACAAATCCAAGTTGCCCGTGAGTTAGGACTCCGCGATGAAGAATATCAAAAAATACTTGAAATATTGAAAAGACAACCGACTCCAACTGAGTTAGCCATGTTTTCAGTTGAATGGTCAGAACACTGTGGTTACCCACATTCTCGTCGGTGGTTTGAAAACTTCCCTCGGAAAGGAAAATTCCCAGTTCTGGTTGGTGAAGATGCTGGTGGAATTGTCTATCAAGGACAAGCTGTGGTATTTAAAATGGAAAGTCACAATCATCCCTCCCAGGTTGAACCCCGTCAAGGAGCAGCAACTGGCATTGGAGGAATCATTCGTGATATTTTTGGGAGCGGCGCCCGCCCAATTGCATGCCTTGATTCTCTCCATTTTGGTTCTTCAGATAATGCTCATTCAAACTTTATTTTTAAAGGTGTTGTCAATGGAATTGCTTTTTATGGGAATTGTGTTGGTGTTCCAACTGTGGCTGGAGAACTCTATTTTCATCCTTCTTATCAGGGTAACTGCTTAGTTAACGTGATGTGTATTGGAATCGCTCCCCATGATCGTTTAGCAAAATCCTGGGCAAAAGGAAAAGGAAATCTTATCATTTATGCTGGAAACCGAACCGGACGTGACGGTATTGGAGGGTGCAGTATTTTGGCTTCTCAGGAATTTAGTGGACAAGATGAGAAACGCCCCAGTGTTCAAATTGGAGACCCGTTTACTGAAAAATGCTTGATTGAAGCAACTATGGAAGCCCTTGCCACCGGATTTTTAATAGGAATCAAGGATATGGGTGCCGCTGGTTTGACTTGCTCTTCCAGTGAAATGGCCGCTGCTGGGAAAAGTGGAGTTAAAATCTATCTTGATCGTATTCCTATTCGCGAAGAAGCTATGGAACCTTGGGAAATTATGATGTCTGAGTCTCAAGAACGCATGCTTCTCTGCGTCAAAAAAGGCTATGAGGAACCAGTCCTTCAAATATTTCACAAATGGGGTTTGGAAGCGGTAGTTGTAGGAGAGGTAGTCGATGGAGATAAAATCACCATTGAGTTCAATGGGCAGATAGTTGCTGATATTCCTGCTCAAGAATTAACCAAACCCCCCGTTTATACTCCTCCCGCTGAAAAACCAGCTTATCTTGAAACAATAAAACGAGGTGACTGGAACGACCTTCCTCTCCCTCATAATTGGAATGAAGTTCTACTCCAACTCATGGGATCTCCTAACCTTTGCTCCCGCCATTCGGTTTATGAACAATATGACCATATGGTTCAAATCAATACCGCAATTCTTCCTGGAAATGGGACGGTAGTCCTCCGAGTCAAAAACCTCCCTTGGGGGATAGCTGTTACAACTGATTGTAATCCAGTATTTTGCTACCTCGATCCTTATCTGGGCTCACAAATTGCTGTTGCTGAAGCAGCTCGTAACTTGGCTGCTTGTGGAGCTCAACCGGCTGGTATAACCGATTGCTTGAATTTTGGGAATCCCCAGAAGCCTGATCGTTACTGGCAATTTATTCAATCAGTGAAGGGAATAAGTGATGCCTGTAGATTTTTCGACCTTCCAGTTGTGAGCGGCAATGTTTCTTTTTACAATGAAAGTCCTACCGGTCCTATCCATCCTACTCCTACAATAGGCATGATTGGTATAATAGAAGATGTTCAATTGGCAGTAAACGCTACCTTTAAAGAAAATGACGATTTAATCATTTTGCTTGGCGAAACTCGAAATGAGATCGGTGGAAGTGAATATTTACGCTTGATTCACCAGCAAGAATTTGGACCGGTTCCACAAATTGATTTGCAAGCCGAAAAAAACCTTCAAGAATTTTTAATTGTTGCAGCTCAACAAGGTTTAGTTCAATCATCTTCTGATTTGAGCGAAGGTGGGTTGGCTTGTGCTCTCGGGGAAGGATGTATCTGTGGACCAGAGAAAAAGGGATGTTTAATTGATATAGGAAATTTACCTAATATTCGTTTAGATGCTCTATTGTTTGGTGAAAGTTGTGGACGAGCACTCATTACCGCTAAACCAGAAAAAATCACTGTTTTGGAAAAAATAGCTCGGATGAAAACTATTCCTTTTTTTGTTATCGGTAAAGTCACGGGAAAAAGCTTGACCATTTATAATAATCAGCAATTACTCATTTCAGTTTCAATAGAAGATTTATGGAAAGCATGGTACCGTAATTTGTAGCTATTGTAGGAGTTTAATTTATCATGTTCGTGGATTTTTAGGGTAGACCCTCATGCTGTTTTACAGCACGAGTTGAGAATGAAAACTCTCTTCAGAAATCAATTATCCCCTTTCAAAAAGGGGGTTAGGGGGATTTAATTTTTTCCTGCTCCGTCATTGCGAGGAGCGAAGCGACGTGGCAATCTCATCCGCCCACTCCGTCATTGCGAGGAGCGCAGCGACGTGGCAATCTCATTCTTTGAAGTTTTTATAAAAAAGAATCGAAAAGATGAGATCCTCACGGCTTCATAAAACGAAGCCTCAGGATGACACCTTCGGTGTCAGATGAGATCCTCACGGTTTCTGGAAAGAAGCCTCAGGATGACTGATGAAAGGCACACCCCCCTGAAT
>JAAYUT010000271.1 GCA_012517485.1 Candidatus Atribacter fermentans | reverse complement strand
TCCCATATATCATTTGAATTAATAAAAACTAATATAAATTAAAAGAGTTTAAAAACATTAAGAAATTTTAATGAAATAAGGGATCATAGTCCATAATGCCAAGAAAGCTTTCAGAAAAAAATTTTTTTAATTTATTTGCTTATTTCTCAAATAGTAAAAATACTTCAATTAACCAATTAAAAAGGATTTATTGCCTTTCTTTTAAGACTGATATAGAATGAAAAAAAATATAATCAATAATCAAGGGGGTAAGAAAGTTGAATAAGAAATTCAGTGTTTCTTACATCATTCTTTTATTGGTTCTGGTATCGCTTCTATGCAATTTCAACCAAGAAGCTTGGGCAGCCAGTGGCAAAAAAATTGGATTAATTTGTGCAACTGGTGGATTAGGAGATAAATCCTTTAACGATATTGCTTTTGCTGGCGCTACCCAAGCCAAGGAAGAACTCAATGTCGAATTTGATTATGTCGAACCAAAAGCAGTAGCTGAATATGAGGGATACCAACGCGACTTTGCTATGTCCCAAGAATACGAAATCATTATTTGTGTTGGGTTTGATCAAGCTGATGCTCTGAATAAGATTGCGGCTGAGTATCCTGACCAAAAATTTGCCTTAGTTGACATGGTCGTTCAACAACCCAATGTCGCCTCTCTTCTTTTCAAAGCGAACGAAGGAAGTTTCCTTCTGGGTGTCGTTGCTGCTAATATGAGCCAGAGTAAAAAAATTGGTATGATAGGCGGAATGGATATACCTCTCATTCGGGATTTTTTTGTTGGTTTTGAAGCAGGTGTGAAATGGTCAAATACTGGTGCTGAAGTCCTTCCAGGAGTTTTTGTCGGAAATTGGGCTGACCCAACCAAGGGAAAAGAATTAGCTTTTAGCTTAATCGATAGTGGAGCAGATATTATTTGGCCTGCTGCTGGCAAGAGTGGATTAGGTGCTTTGGAGGCTGCCCAGGAACGGGGAGTATTTGGAATGGGAGTTGATGCCTGCCAGTGTTATTTAAACGATAAAATGGTTGCCAGCATGACAAAAAGAGTGGACGTTGCAGTATATGAAACAATCAAAAGCGCATATGAAGGAACTTTTCAGGGTGGTATCCTTGAAAAAGGTGTTGCCGATGGTTGGGTTGGAATGTGTCGTCTTCCAGAAGAGGAAAAATTCTGGGAAGAAAAATATGGCTTCACCCATTCTGTCTCATTGCCTCAAAATGTTATTGATAAAGTTTTAGAAGCACAAGCCAAGATTAAAACAAATGAAATAATAGTCCCACGACCAGCTGAATTTGGAGGATAGAGTATCTTCATGAGTGAAGCCCTGGCACTTTATGGGTTTACCAAATACTTTCCTGGTGTTCTTGCTAATGATCATATTGATCTCACGATTAATCAAGGTGAAATTCATGGTCTCCTTGGTGAAAATGGTGCCGGTAAAACCGTACTCATGAGCACTCTCTATGGGCTTTATCGACCTGATGCCGGGAAGGTGTTTATCCGAGGTCAAGAAGTTACCATACACAGTCCATACCAAGCCATAACATTTGGACTTGGGATGGTCCATCAACATTTCACTCTTGTCGAAGACATGACAGTATGGGAAAACATCATGCTCGGTAAAGAATTACGCCGGGGCTTCATTCTTGATAAAAATCGAATACGAAGTGAACTTCAACAATTACTAAATAAAACCGGTTTTGATATTGACCTCAATGCGAGGATTTATGAATTACCTATCGGACTCCAACAAAGAGTGGAAATTTTAAAGATCCTTTATCGTGGTGCTGATATATTAATTTTTGATGAACCAACTGCTATCTTGACGCCTCAAGAAGTTGATCAGCTTTTTAAAACCTTTCGTCAATTAGTCCAAAATGGAAAAACCATCATCTTCATTTCTCACAAATTAAAAGAAATTTTTTGTATATGTGATAGGGTTACCGTTTTGCGCAAAGGAAAAAAAATTGGTACTCTGGCCATTGATGAGGCAACTCCTGAATCTTTAGCAGAAATGATGGTTGGTCGTAAAGTATTTTTTTCATTTGAAAAGTCAAAAATTCCACAATCCGAGATTATATTATCAGTGAGAGAATTGACTTTTTCTGGAGGTAAAAAACATCAAAATTTACAAAATATTAACTTTGATATTCATGCCTATGAAATTCTTGGTGTTGCGGGTGTAGAGGGGAATGGTCAAACGGAATTGGTTGATGTGTTAGTCGGTTTAAAAAAACCCCAAACGGGAAAAATTTTTTTTCAAAATGAAGATATTAGTCATTTTCCTCCTAAAAAAAGAATTCTCATGGGAATTTCTCATATTCCCGAAGACCGCCCAAAACGAGGAATAGTTCCTGATTTTTCAATTAAAGACAATCTCATTCTTGGTTTTGAAGACCTTCCCCCTTTTAGAAGAGGATTAATAAGTCGTAATGAGGCTGCTATAAATCAATTTTCACAAAATAAGATTCAGGAATTTGAGATTGCTACCCCTGACGAAAATACTTTAATAAAAAATTTAAGCGGTGGTAATCAACAAAAGGTTGTTTTGGCGAGAGAACTATCACGAAATGTAAAACTTGCTATTGCTTCTCAGCCGACCCGAGGATTGGATATTGCCGCAAGTGAGTATGTACGAAATAAATTAATCGACCTCAAGAATAATGGTTCGGGTGTTCTTTTAGTTTCAGCTGACCTTGATGAAATCCGCTCGATCAGTGATCGAGTTATCGTGCTTTACGAGGGACAAATAATTGGAGAATTAGCTCCCGATGCTGATGAATATCAATATGGTCTGCTCATGGGAGGAACTGCGTGCTAAAAAGAGCTCTCAATTACCTCGACATTTCCAGCTCAATTCTTCCTGAACTGATTGCAATTGCTCTAGCTTTTCTGATTAGTGCTTCCATTCTTCTCATAACCGGTTATCAACCCCTACATGCTTTTGTCGCTCTTTTTCGCGGGGCTTTTGGCAGCAAATTTGCCGTTGGTCAGACACTTACCCAAGCTACCCCGATACTTTTTACTTCATTATCTTTTCTCTTAGCTTTTCGTTCTGGAATCTTTAATATTGGCATTGAAGGTCAATTTTTAATCGGTGCTTTTACAGCTGCGGTTGTTGGATCGAGTATTAGCGGTCTTCCACCGATAATCCATACGATTATTTCTTTAGTTCTTGGTGGAATTTTCGGTGCCCTTTGGGGGCTCATCCCAGCACTATTGAAAATATTTACCGGTGCCAGCGAAGTTATTACGACCATGATGATGAGTTACATTGCCAGTCATCTTACCAGCTATTTGGTAAATTATCGCTTTAAAGCTCCTGGTTGGGTTGCTCAAACCAATCCTGTTCAATCCAGTGCAATTTTGGTTAAAATTTTACCTCCTACCCAGCTTTCAGCTTCTTTTCTTATTTCTTTAGGTTTCAGCTTGCTGGTTTTTTATTTTCTTTTTAAAACCTACCTGGGATATCAAGTTTGCGCTGTTGGTTTAAATCCAGCAGCTGCAGAAAGCCGTGGAATTCCTGTTCATTCAAGAATTCTTATGGCATTTTTGCTCAGTGCTTTTGTTGCTGGGGTGGGAGGAGCCGGCGAGGTCCTTGGAGTCCACGGACGGTTTGTGGAAGGATTTTCACCAGGGTATGGGTGGGATGGAATTGCAGTGAGCCTCGTGGGACGGCTCCACCCCTTTGGTTGTATTGTTGCATCAATATTATTCGGAATGTTACGTGCCGGTGGTATGTCTATGACTCGAGTTACCAAGGTTCCATTAGATATTTCTTTGATTATTCAATCTTTAGTGATCATTTTGGTCGCTGCTCCTTCGTTTATCAAATTTGTGATTTTACGGCGGAAAAACTAAGATGATGAATATTGTAACTCTTATCAATATTAGCTTTTTCCAGGCAGCACTAAGAATGGCAACACCTATTGCTTTTGCTTCTCTGGGAGGCATGTTTAACGAAAGAGTCGGTGTCGTGAACATTGGATTAGAGGGAATCATGCTCAATTCAGCCTTTTTCGCAGTATACGCCACCTATATAACCGGAAGTTCTTTTATGGGAATCATTGTCGGACTAGCTTCCGGTTTAGTTTTGGGAGCAATATTAGCAATTTTGACAGTAAAATATCATGGAAACCAAATTGTAGTAGGAACTGGTTTAAATGTTTTTGGACTAAGTTTTAGCGCTTATATGTGTCAGAAAATTTGGGGATCAAGGGGTGCATCAGAAACGATTATTGGTTTGAAAGAAAAAAGTATCCCTGTTTTATCAAAAATCCCCTGGATTGGTCCCATTGTAAATAATCAAAATATCCTTGTTTATCTTATGATTTTAATTTTTATACTTTCTCATATTCTGCTTTATAAAACTCACTGGGGTCTTCGCCTTCGTGCTGTTGGAAAAAATCCTCAAGCAGCCGATACTTCCGGAGTGAATGTATATCAATATAAATATTTCTATATAATTTTAGGTTGTATGATAACCAGTCTTGGTGGTGTATTTCTTTCAATTGGTCATTTGAACTTTTTTGCCTGGGGAATGACCAGTGGGAGGGGTTTTATTGCTTTGGCAGCTCTGATTTTGGGAAAATGGACTCCTTTTGGGTGCTTAGCAGCCAGCTTTCTCTTTGGGATAACTGACGCTTTACAGATGAGACTTCAAGCTCTCGGTATTCTTCCCTCCCAAATTATTCTTCTCTTACCATATGTCATTACGATTCTTGTTTTAGCGGGCTTTGTTGGACGTTCCACTGCTCCGTCTAATTATAAACCTTATGTAAAGCAATAGATCATCTTTACGTGTAATCGTTCCACGAGATGTAAGTGAAAATACCTATTTAAATTCGTCATTGCAAGGAGTCTAACTGGCTTTTGGTTGGACGACTTGGCAATCTCTGCCGTCCAGTTTATCATTCTGAGGAGTCCGATGTTTTCTATCGGGCATTACAAGAATCTCATTCATTCCAATTCCACAATTACTCAATCCTACAAATAATAAAAGATGGCTCATGAGATTGCCACGACCTCAAATAACGAGGTCTCGCAATGACGAGCCAGAGTTACTTCTCCCTTGTTGGGAGAAGGTGAGAATGAGGGTGAAAGACTGGATTGAAATCCAGGTTATTTTTCAATAACAAAATTTGGAAATAATACCAAAAACTACACCTCTCTTTTTATCCTCTCTCCCTAGTAGGAGAGGATAAAAAGAGAACGAATCTTTTATTGGGCTGGATTTTTCAAATCTGTATATGGTTTTTTACAAAACTGACTTAATAACACCCCCATCAAAATAATAAGATGAACCAATACAATAAGAAGCAAGAGGTGAACAAATAAATACAATGAACTTTGCCAACTCTTCAGGAGTAGCAAATCTGGAAATAGGT
>JAAYUT010000270.1 GCA_012517485.1 Candidatus Atribacter fermentans | reverse complement strand
ATTCGTTCCTCAATCATTCCAACTTCTTCCGCTAAGGTTGGTTGATAACCAACAGCCGAAGGCAGGCGTCCTAAAAGTGCCGATACCTCTGATCCTGCTTGAACGTAACGAAAGATATTATCGATAAATAACAACACGTCTTGAGAAAGAACATCTCGAAAATACTCAGCCATAGTGAGAGCAGTGAGAGCAACCCGAAAACGAGCTCCAGGTGGCTCATTCATTTGGCCGAAAACCAAAACGGTATGGCTCAGCACTCCGCTTTTTTGCATCTGAAGGTAGAGCTCATTTCCTTCTCGAACTCTTTCTCCTACACCGGCAAATACTGATACCCCACGATGTGCTGTTGCCGTCCGATGAATGAGCTCCATTATTAAGACTGTCTTCCCAACACCGGCGCCACCGAATAAACCAGTTTTCCCACCGGTAATATATGGACAGAGGAGGTCAATGATTTTAATTCCCGTCTCAAAGACTTGAGTTGATCCTGTTCTTTCCGTTAATGGAGGAGCAGAACGGTGAATCGGCATTTTTTGCTTGGCTTTAACCGGCGGTTTTCCATCTGATGGTTCTCCCAAAACATTGAACATTCTTCCTAAGGTTTCTTTGCCCACAGGAACATGGATGGGATTCTCGGTATCTATAACCGTAACACCTCTTTGAAGACCGCTCGTATCCTGTATAGAAATACATCTCACTAAACCGTCTTGAAGATGACTTTGAACCTCAAGAACTAAAGGTTCTGCTAAGTTTTTTTGATTTCTTCTCTCGATAATCAAGGCATTATGAATCGAGGGAATCTCTCGAGGGTGAAACCTCACATCAACAACTTGACCAATGACTTGTTCAACAATTCCAGTATTCATCTATTTCTCGCTTTCACAAGATTAATTTCTTTAAATCGTCCCTAACACTTGGGAGGCGTTGGTTACTTCATTGAGCTCCTGAGTAATTTTTTCTTGACGTCTTTTTTGATAGGTGATTCGCAAAGAATGGATCATATCCTCAGAATGGCTGGTTGCTGCATCCATTATTTTTAAACGTGTTGCTTGCTCACTTAAAAATGATTCGATTAAAAAGACATAAAGTTGACTGGCAATGAATTCAAAAGTTAAACGTTCAATGAAAGTTTGGGTCGTGCTAAGAATGTCGGTTCTGAATCGTAAATCCGCTTGGGTTTCAGTGGGAAGATTAATTCCCTGAAGCGGTATTGGAATTACTCTTTGAATAATTGGTCGATATTCACTGACCGAAAGGTATTGATTATGAGCGATATAAAGATGAGAAAAAACTTGCTGTTCATGAAAAGAACGAATTGAATATAGAATTTCTCTGACATCTTGATAATGAGGGGTTTGGTGGACCGGAAGAGGATGGGTTAGGAGAACCTCATAATGACTCTTTTTAAATTGGCTTATTCCTTGAGTTCCTAAAATGATGAGATGAGGTTTATTTCCTTCGTGTTCTTGGTCATCTATAAAAGTTTTCATTTTATTAGCTAAAACGGTATTGAAACCTCCAACCAACCCTTTATCGGAAAAGATTCCGATAATAACAAATCCACGAGGTGGATGAGGGGTGATCATCTCCTCTTTGTAGTGTAAATGGGCAATTTCATTGAGTCGAAGGAGATGATTGGAAAAAGTTTTGGCATTTTCCAAGGTCTTCTTTCCCGTTCTCCAACGAACTGCTGAAATAGTTTTCATTGCACGAGTTACATGTTGAATTTGTTTAATTAAATCAATTTGCTTTTTAATGATCTGTAATTTTGCCAATGGTTTTTTCCTTCACAAGTAAAAATTATCTTAGATTAAAAAGATTTGAATCATAAAGAATCAGGAAAAAAATTATTCCAAAAAGAATAATCATTCTAAACTTATACATTTTCTTTTTGAAGAAAATGCTCGGTAAAAGTTTGAATAAAATTTTTCATTTCTTGCTCAAATTTTGAATTGAATTCTTTGTCTTTTCGAAGCTCATTTAACAAATCCGCTTTCTCATGAATTGCTGTCTGATAAAGACTTGCTTCCCATTTTTTCACGAGGTGAAGGGGGACACGATCGATAAGACCTTGAGTTGCAGCGAATACAGCTAATATTTCAAGGGAGATATCCAATGGTTGATATTGAATCTGCGTTGTTAATTCCAAAACTCTTTTTCCATGCTCAAGTTGCCGAGTCGTTATGATATCCAATTCTGAACTAAATCTGGCAAAATCTTCTAATTCGAAGTATTGGGCTAAATCAAGTCGAAGACGACGTGCAACCTTTTTCATGATTGGGGTTTGAGCTTCTCCTCCAACCCGAGATACCGAAAGACCAATGTTAATAGGCGGTAAAAAACCCTTAGCAAATAGATTGCTTTCTAAGTAAATTTGACCATCGGTAATAGAAATTATATTCGTTGGGATGTAAGCGGATATATCACCTTCTTGGGTTTCTACAATAGGGAGTGCTGACATTGAACCACCACCGAGGTCATCGGACAGCTGAGCACTTCGTTCTAATAAGCGGGAATGAAGGTAGAAAATATCGCCGGGATATGATTCTCTTCCTGGTGAACGCCTCATGAGCAGTGATAGCGATCGATAAGCTACTGCATGTTTGGAAAGGTCGTCATAAACAATTAAAACATCTTGACCATTATTCATGAAAAATTCTGCTATGGTACATCCGCTGTAAGGAGCCAAATAGAGCATGCCAGGTGAATCTTCGGCTGATGTTGAAATAATAATAGTATAAGCAAGAGCGTTATATCTTTTTAATATATCAACTATTTCAGTGATTTCTGATAATCTTTTCCCAATTGCTACATATACACAGAATACATTTTTTCCTTTTTGGTTAATGATCGTATCAATAGCGATAGTGGTCTTACCGGTTCTTCGATCACCAATAATTAATTCCCTTTGTCCTTTTCCAAGTGGAATCATGGCATCAATCGTTTTTATACCAGTGAAGAGGGGTCTATGAACAGGCTGTCGTTGGATGACTTCAGGAGCGTGCTGCATAATTGCTCTTTTTTGGCGACAATCGGGTACGGGCTTTCCATCTAAAGGGTTTCCTAAAGGGTCAATAATTCGACTTAATAACTCATCACCAACTGGAACTTCTAAAACACGATTGGTGCGAAATACCCGATCTCCTTCGTGAATAAGGGAGAAATCTCCAAATAGAATACAGCTCATCCTTTCTCTTTCTAAATTAAAAACTTGTCCTTTTAAACCATGGGGGAAAATGAGCATTTCACCCATCATGGCTTCTTTTAAACCGGAAATAGTAATAACTCCATCTTGGACTTCGGTCACTACACCAATTTCATTAATCTCTGGT
>JAAYUT010000269.1 GCA_012517485.1 Candidatus Atribacter fermentans | reverse complement strand
GTCGGGAAAAAGGTATTGATATATTAGGGAGAATACCATTTGAAAGGTCGATTGGAGAAAAATACGCTCAAGGTATGACCCTTATAGATGGTGAAAATAATTATATACATGATCTTCTTACTATTTTTAAAAAGATCGAAAACCAAAGTTAGGCTTCGTTTCTTTTCCCTTGACGAGAGAAGGTCAGGATGAGGATAAAAACCTGGTATTCAGGTCCAAGTTTGGTGTTCTGAAATGATGCTTATTTATGATATCCAAGTTTCACCCTCACCTTCATCCTCTCCCACCAGGGGAGAGGAAAAAAGACAGGAATAGTACTCTCTCCAGAGGAGTGGGAAAAAACGAAATTGGAGAAGGCTGTTGGGATAAGGATGAAATTTTAGGATTCGTTATGCCGTGGCATACCGCTCAATTAATTGAAAAATGGGCACAATTCATTTAACCCTACAATTTTATATTCTTTTATTGGAAATTGATAAATAAATCCCGTAGGGTTTTCGAGATAGAATTAAATTATTGAAGGTAGAGGAGTTTTAACTATGAAACAAATTGCCATATTAAGCGGGAAGGGTGGAACCGGTAAAACTTCAGTAACTGCCTCATTGGCATCATTAGCAAAAAAGAGAGCGGTTCTTGTCGATGCCGATGTTGATGCTCCGAACTTAGCATTAGTTGCTGATCCCGAGCAATTTTTTCATCAGTCTTTTATTTCAACTAAAAAAGCTCTGGTCCATCCTGACCGGTGTCAGCAGTGTTTAGCTTGTTTAGGTCCCTGTCAGTTTGATGCGATATCACTCTCTGCTGGCTTTCCATATGTCAATCCCATTAAATGTGAAGGATGTGGGCTTTGTGCTTATCTTTGTCTTATTGAAGCTATTACTATGGAACCTCATACCAGCGGCTACCTATCAGCATCGAAAACCCGATGGAAAAGTAATCTCTATCATGGAAGATTATTACCTGGTGGAGAAAACTCTGGAAAGATGGTTACAGCAATCCGAGAAAAAGCCGAAGAATACGCCAAAGAAAATGGGGTTGAATTCATTTTTATCGATGGCGCTCCAGGCATTGGATGTCCGGTGATTGCCAGTATTACTGGTTGTGATTTAGCCATTTTGGTAACTGAGCCTACTTTAAGTGGACTTCATGACTTGGAAAGGATATGGCAATTAACCAAACACTTCCAAATTCCATCTTGGGTGGTAATTAATAAATCCGATTTAAGCTTGGAGAATACTCAAGCGATTCATAAATTTTGTCAAGAAAAAAATATACCAATAGTAGCGGAAATTCCTTTTGATGATGATGTGGTTCGATCAATGACTATTGGATTGTCTACTATCGAATACAATCCAAATGGTGTTTTTGCCCAGCAAATAAAAAAT
Organism: Candidatus Atribacter fermentans; assembly: GCA_012517485.1. Taxonomy (GTDB): domain Bacteria; phylum Atribacterota; class Atribacteria; order Atribacterales; family Atribacteraceae; genus Atribacter; species Atribacter fermentans. The sequence goes on along the minus strand of JAAYUT010000269.1, from coordinate 2,729 downwards.
ATCTGGAATGAATGTGTTCATTTTTCCCAACAAGTCATTTCAAGAACGGAGTGATTACAATGTTAGCTCCACTTTTTACAGTAACAATTTTGTATGATAATCGAACAACCCGAGATGACCTTCTTCCTTCTCACGGCTTTTCCTGCCTGATTGAAAACCATGAGGGAAGAAGAGTACTCTTTGATACGGGAGAAAGTGGTCCTCTTTTAATTGAAAACATGAAAAATTTGAAAATTAACCCATCTACCATTGAAAAGGTAATTCTTTCTCATGAGCATTATGATCATGTTGGTGGAGTGAAAACAATCGCCTCTTTTCGAAATGATTTAGAAGTTTTCATCCTCCCTTCATTTACCACAGCTTTTCGGGAAAATTTCTTGGACAATGAGGTCGTTTTAAGGGAGGTTGTTCGAGAAAAAGAGATTCTTCCCGGGCTTTTTTCTACTGGTGAAATCAAGGGTATTATTCCTGAGCAAGGGTTAGTTACTCAAGGCAGTGAGAAGGCACTTTTTATCGGAGGATGCTGCCATCCAGGATTGGAGAAAATGGTAGCTGCTGCAATTGATGTTGCGAATCAAACCATTGGTACAGCCTTGGGAGGATTTCATTTATGTCATAGCGAGGATGATGATATACAATCAATCTTTAAAAACTTAAAAAAAATGGGAGTCAAAAAAATTGCCCCCTGTCATTGTACTGGTTTTGCAGGAATTGATCTTGCTCACGAAATTTACGGAACTGATTGTATTGATACTGGGGTTGGAACGATAATTGAATGGTTTTAGACCTTAATTAAATAATTTTAAATAATCTATCATTTTTAAATAAAAAAAGAAAGAACGAACCTATATGATAGCCTTTGGGCCAGTCCCCTCACGACGGTTAGGAAGAAGTCTGGGCATTAATAATATCCCATTTAAACATTGTCCTTATAACTGTGTATATTGCCAATTAGGAGAAACACGGTATCAACATTTAGAAACTGCTGATTATTATTCACCAAAGCAAATATTTCAATCAGTTCAGGAGAAGTTACAAAAATTATTAGAAAAAAATGAGAGGATTGATTATCTGACTTTTGTTGCCGATGGAGAACCAACTTTAGATAGAAATCTTGGAGAAACCATCGATTTGATTCGAGATCTCAAGATAAAAATTGCTGTGATCACCAATGGTTCTTTATTGAGGAATGAATTTATACTCAAGTCCTTATCGAATTGTGACTTAGTCTCTCTTAAAATTGATAGCGGAATTCCGGCTCTTTGGAAACGGGTCAATCAACCAGTTGACAAGTTAAGTTGGGAGGAATTTACCCTTGGTTTAAAAGCCTTTGCCAAAAATTTTTCCGGTCAGATTATTACTGAATCAATGTTAGTGAAGGGATTAAATGATTCAGAGGAAAATTTAGAGTCAATTGCCAATTTCATCGGCGGACTTAGGGTAACAACTGCATATATATCTGCTCCCATCCGACCTCCGGTTAAAAAATGGGTTACCTATCCAGAAGAAAGTGTTTTTTTAAAAGCCTATCAAATCTATTCCTGGAATGATAAAATCCCAAGAGTCGAGCTTCTTATCAATTATGAGGGGAATGATTTTTCTATAGGAGAAAAGGTCGAAGAGGATTTTTTGGCGATTATATCAGTACATCCAATGCGAGAAGATGCTGTCAATAATTTTTTGAAGAAAGCACATTTAAGTTGGGAATTTATTGATGGTCTTTTGGCAGATAAAAAAATAATACGCTTAAACTATCAAAATTATCATTATTTTATGCGTAAGAATATGAATAGAGAAAATGGAGGGTAACTTTATAACAATTTTATAAGGAGAAAAATGATGAAAAAAGCCATTATTTCTGATCAAATTGATATGGATTTTGATAAGGCGGTTTTTCAGGCATTTAAATGGGGTTTTCAATATCTTGAAATCCATTCTTTATGGGGGAAAACCATTGAAGACCTCACTCATGATGAAGTCGACCGAATGGCACAGACTATTAATAAGTATCATCTTCGGGTTTCTTGCTTATCTAGCACCTTATTTTTAATGTGCCCTCTTTACAATGATATCACAAGCATTGAAAAATTCAGCGAAAGTTTTCTTACCTATGATAATACCTATGAAAACCATCTCAGCAAATTAGAATGGTGTATTGAGATTGGGAAAAGAATTAGTGCCGATTGTATTCGAATATTTCCCTTTCGAATCGAGAAGGAAGGAGTTCCTACCCGAGCGATTCAGCTTATTTCTGACATTGCAGACAAACTCACTAAACCAGTACAAATAGCAGAAAAAAATCAAATCCCTTTGGTTATAGAAAATTGTCCCTTCTCTTATTTACCTCGCGGTACGATGACTTTTCACTTAACAAGTGTTTTGAAAAACAATTACTTAAGATTACTGTGGGATGTAGGGAATAGTTATCGTTCCATGGAATTTGAATGGGTAAGAGAATATACAGATGCATCTTTAGTCGATGAATATGAAATTATTAAATCTCACCTCTTTAATTTGCATATCAAGGATTTCGAACATAAAAATGGCAAGTATAAACTTACAGTTTTAGGGGAAGGAGATATCCCTTACCAAGAAATTTTTCAACATATGAAAAATGATCAATACTCAAAATACATTTCTTTAGAGCCAGAGCTTGATCGAGACGGGGTCATGCAAAGCATTGATTTTTTAAAAAAATTTACCGGATAGACTCTCATGCTGCTTAGCAG
>JAAYUT010000268.1 GCA_012517485.1 Candidatus Atribacter fermentans | reverse complement strand
TTTCCGAAGTTCGAGATCAATTTCAATTTCGAAAAAGCCACTGTTTATTCCGGTGCGCGCCAGGGGAGATATGACATCAATTTTCTATCGCTTGGCTATTATGGAGAGGGTCCTACTTATGCCAGAGCATTCATGGATGAACTGGGCTTTAGCTTGACCGCTGACGAAATCGCAGATATCAAGCCCGGCGCGATGCTCACTGTGGAAGATGGGAAAGTGGTCATCAAGTACAAAGCCAAGTAGGGTGCGTTCAGGAACGCACCACCTCTTTTCGTCATTCCGAAGATCGCGAGGAATCTCTCCAAAACGGAGTCTATTCCTAAATATGTCGCAACGATCAATCTTAAGTTTTATTCTGGTGATCTTCTTTGTTTAGACTCACAACGAGATAACTCCAACGAAAAACGAGATCCTTCTCTGACGTTCAGGATGACAGGTGGGTAAATTTAACTTCTCCCCTGTGTGAAGCATGGGGGAGATTGAGAAGGGATTGTCATTCCGAGCGAAGCCGAGGAATCTCACCATGAAAAGCTTAAACCAGTAAGTCAAGGAACCATCAGGGCGGTCTATTAAGTGACCTACTTCATTGCGACTTTTTCCTGCTTTTGACCTCGATACGGAGAGATTCCTCAGTCGCTGCGTTCCTTCGGAATGACAAGAAATTTAAGTGCGAAGCGTGGGGGAGATTGAGAGGGGGCAGTTTACGTTACTTTTCCATTAATGAAATCGGTCACAATTTGTTCATATATTGAATCATTAAATTTATAAAAATCAAAAATATTGAACAATGGTTGTGTAAATTTTTTTGTTAGGTCAATAATATGGAGAGAAATTTCATTAATGGAAACTGTTTCTTTTATACGAATCTCATTCTCATAGGTTATCTTTTCTTCAATACGTCTTGTTGAATTTGATGATTTAAGAATCCTGCCTTTCAAACCGGAATAATTAATTTCAATATCCACTTTTGGATTTCCACCAGTCAAACCTAATTTTGAATACAATTTTTCACAAAATAGAAGTGTTTCAGTGGTTCTAACAATTCTTGTATTAAAAAATATTGCAGTCGAGTCTCGCATATCTTCAAATATGCTTTTTAAGAGATAAAAATCTCCATTGCAATTTAAAGCCCAATAATCATATGATTTATTATGTAAACCCCTATCGCTATCTTCTATCCCTTCTAAAAAAATTCCATTGCTTAAAGGCTTTGGCCTAAATTGTTCATTTGATTTAATTAATATTCCAATAGGCCACCCAAAAGTATGTATTTGTGATTCATCAACTGCTTCGAATAATTTTCGCTGATCATAATGGTTATTCCTTTTTTCAACTGAAAATTTTATCTCCATATAAGTCTGAAAACCTAATTCTAAAAATCCTTTATAAGATCTTTCATATTGTTTTCGAAACCAACTTTCTGATTCAAGCATAAAATCTTTATCAGACATAGTTTTTACTTCTCCTTTTCTAAATTCACCTAGAACAGGTTTTTTCTTGGGATAACCAAGACAAAGCTCGTTCATCAGAATTTCAAATTTCTCATTAAAACTTTTAGGTTCACTAAAGTCAATGTATAACCGAGCTCCAAGAAAAACAGGGGTCTCTTTCTTTTTTTCACCCAAGGGAATGATTGGAATATATTTTCGGGTTCGAACATCATTTACAATTTGCGCATTTAAAATCATTTTTTCATATGCTACTCCCCCTATTGAACCATTGGATTTTTCAACATATGAGGAAGAACAAATAACTAAGACTCTATCTGATTTTTTCAAACTTGATTCCATAAAAAGTGCTATATCATCACCCGGATGTAAATCCCATTGATCAAGAATTACATCAATGCCATTTTCCCGAAGTTTTGTTGCTAATAAAACAACCCAACTAATATGCTCTGTGTCTGAATGTGAATATGATATAAAAACTATTGGTGTAGCCATAACCCCTATCTCACTTCTATAATAAAATAATTTTACATAATTATTTAAACTTTTACACTACCCCAAAATGCGAGAAAATTAAAATCCATAGTGGTGTTTCTCAAAAAAGGTAAAAGAACTCACGATAGTTAACACAATATCTGGTAATCATTATGCATATATTCAATTTCCCCATTGTTTGAATCGGATCAAAGGTACTGATATCATATAATAGTATCTCATTCACCACAAACTGTACGATCAAGCTCTCTAAGTGGGTTCCAATTTACTCTTTATTTCCAATCCCCATATTAGTTTCGGTAGTTACTCAATAGGGCATGGTGCATTTCTAGCATTACTTCTTTTTTAGTTATTTTGAGCCCCACGAGGAATCTCACCAAGAGGTAAATAAACCAGCCAGTGAGAGGCAATCCATTTCCTGATCCTTACGTCATGCAGAGCGAAGCGAAGATACCGTCTTAAATGTCAAGAGTCAGAAACACAAAAAGCAGGGTCAAATGGCACACCTGATTTTAGGACTCCATAACAAAGGACCAGCAATTTTCTCATCGCTGCACCCACGATAACCATTCTATGTTTTTCTTTCT
>JAAYUT010000267.1 GCA_012517485.1 Candidatus Atribacter fermentans | reverse complement strand
TATTTTACCGTGGGTAGTAATTGCTTCAAAATCCGGTGCTTTTTCGTTCAAACGAGGATGTTGACACACCTCTTTTACCATTTCTTCCATTATCAATACCTCCTTCGTTTTTATTATTACCTTTAGTTACAAACCAAGACCTGTTCAAATTATTCCTTTGATACAAAAAAATTCAATTTTAATTTGAATGATGTAATCTCTAAATTGATAAATGGGTATAAATGGAAAAATATATTATTACCTTATCACTGAGAATAATTTACATTCCTATTATTTTTCATTTAAAGGGAATATTCCATTTTAAAAATACCGTGAATGTTGAATAGTTCAAAAATGCACCCTCATCCTCACCTTCTCCCATTAAGGGGAAAAGACCGATTGGGAGAGGGGGCGAAAGAAAAAGCAAAAAATCTTACAATAGGGGAAATTTGGAGGCGTCATTGCGAGACCTCGTTTTTTGAGGTCGTGGCAATCTCATGAGCTCAATCTTTTTTATTTCTCACCCTTTGGATGATGGGAGACTAGAAAAGATTCGTTTTTAATTCTTTCAAATCCCCCTAACCTCCTTTTCTAAAGGAGGAAATTGATTTCTGAACTGTATTTTCATCATCAATTGGTGCCAAGAAAGTGGTATGACGGTTTATCCTGAAAACACCGGAATTTGTAAATAAAATTAAAACAAAAAAGAAAAAGGCAAACCCCCCTGAATCCCCCCTCAATGGGGGAATAAATTAAACAATTCCCCTCCGTGGAGGGGTGCCGTTTTACGGCGGGGAGGGTGCCTTTAATCAGTCATCCTGAGCCCTCGCTTTTTGAGGGCGTGAGGATCTCATCTTTTTATGTTTTTTATTCTTTATAAATACTTTAAAGGATGAAATTCACATGTCGTCCGACATAAACACCGAACTCTTCAGAATGACTTATTAGGTAGATGAGATTGCCACGTCGCATAAGACGATCCTCGCAATGATGGAGCAAAAAAAATTTTACAAAAAAGATTATTTTCTAAAGCTAAAATTGCTTTTAAAGTAACCTCTTATATTAGAAATGAAAGTGAGCAAAAGTGGTAAAAACTAGTTATACTACAAAAAAATAATTGTTAATAAAGCCAATGGAATAGATAACTTGAAATATTAAAAAGAAAAGAATAATTAAAAAATCGATCCAGGAATATTTACTTCCCAAAATACCCATACAAAGGAATAGTGGGAAAACTACACTTTGGTAGCGAAGAAAACTAGTAAAATTCGTATTTATGCTGCAAAAGGATATGAGAGTAAGCAGAATGCCATATAGAAAGAGTTCTGGATACTTTTTCAAGGAGAAAAAGCAATAAACAACCAAAAAAAGAAAAAAATGAGCAAAAAAGAAACTAGCTAGTGTCAGATCCCAACCACCAAGAGCAATAAAATATTTGGTTTTAAAGAAGTTTAAATAAGCTTGCCATGGATAAGAAAGAGTTCTCTGCCAGTTCAAAGCATTTTCGTGAAAAGGAGCAAGAAAGTCACCCGTCAAGTAATACATGAAAAAAAGAAAGGATAAAAGAGGAAGAAGAGATAGAAGAGCGTATACCCAATAACGAAAAGGGATTTTTATTGGTCGGAAGTTGGATTCTTTTAAAAGAACAAAAAATACGATTCCTATGAGAACGATACCCGGGACTCGAGTGATGGCGCATAAGGCGGCACAAAGGAAAGACCAATGGTATTGTTTTTGAAAAAGAAATAAGAATACTAAGGAAGATAAAAAAAGAAAAAGGCTTTCAGTATAGACTAAAGAGAAAAAAATTGATGTTGGAAAGAGGAGAAGATATAGAATGATTTTCTCTGAAACTTTTTTTTCTCCGGTTACTTCTTTAGTTATGAGAAAAATGACATACAAAGAACTGAGAAAAAAGATGTTAGAAAGCAGAAAGCCAATAAGAGGAAGATTTAAATTAAAAACTATGTGAATACCTCTTATTATTAAAGGATAAAGCGGGAAAAAAGGCCAGTCGGTTGGAGGGTGCTCCCCATCCATGCGGTATTGGTCATACCCTCTTTCTGCAACACGAAGATAAAAGGGGCTATCGAATTTAATATAGTCATTCAAAACAGGTTTATAGGAATCTTTGATAAAAATGGGAAGAACCATTTTAGAATTTCCTAATTCAGAGAAATAATGGGGAGGGGTATCATAATGAGAAAAGAGATTATACCCAAAATAAGTAGTAATATATATTCCTCCTCGACTGATAAGAAAAAAAAGTAGGATAAAAAGGAAGGTTTTCAAAGTAGCTTTTTTTATCTGCATACTTAACTCCATAGGTTATAGAACTGACTTTAATAACGACTTATACTATCATATTTTGAGAGATTTAGTGAGCGTCAATGAGATAGATAAATGTTCATCTTGAGAATTTCTCCCGAAGTTAAAAAAGTAAGAGAAAGTGGTATAATTTTATTTCATTTTATTCATTTGCAAGCACAATAAAAACGTAATTCATAGATCGTCTATACTAAAAAATTCGGGAAGTGATTTTTATAAATGGCTGAAATTCAATGTATCATTTTTGATCTCGATGATACTCTGGTCGAATCTGAACCAATTTGGGCAGAAGCTTATTCTAAACTATATAAGATTCTTGGCCAAGATTTTCATCGTAAAGATTTGTTGAAATATCTCGGGATGACAATTTTAGATGTATCTCGTGATGCTCATTCTTTATTCGGAATATCCAAGTATACTGTTGAAGAGTGTGCAACCATGTTAAGGGAATTTCTACTCCAAGGCTATGATGGAAATATCAAGCTGATGCCGGGTGTTTTGGAATTTCTCCAAAAAGTCAATGGTCGTTATAAGATGTCGATCGCTTCTGGTTCTCCAAGAGAAGCTATCGAAAAAACCATAAAAGCTAAGGGATGGGAGAATATTTTTATTCAATATGTTTCTGCAGAAGAAGTTGAGCATGGTAAACCTGAACCAGATGTTTTTTTGGAAGCTGCTCGCCGATTAGGATGCAAGCCTGAAAATGCTCTGGTTATCGAAGATGGTGTTAAGGGTATCATTGCAGCCAAAAAGGCGGGTATGTTGGCCTTCTATGTAAAAAATCCACCAGATCCTAAAGCAGTTTCTCGGGCTGACCGGTATTTCCCTTCAATGAAAGAGATTCAACCCCCCGACCTTCAAATAATTGAAAATAATTATAAATGACTTACTTGGCTCCCCTCCTACCGAAAGATTTTATTTTTGTAAAATTATATTGATAGATACTGCTATGGGAGGTCTTCTTAGAAGAGAATGAGAAATCACCACAATCTACAAAATTGAATAATAATAATATGGTTGAAATAAACTGGTTATTTACTTAGAAAGAATGGGATATAAGAGGAGGTTTACTATGACCACTAAAGCAATACGAGATCAATTTTCTATTCGGTTTGCCAACCCCAATGATATTCCCGTTATCCTTGAACTCATCAGGGAGCTTGCCAGTTATGAAAATTTACTTCATATGGTGGTTGCCGATGAAAAATTACTTGATGAGTGGGTGTTTCAAAAGAAGGTTGCCGAAGTGATTATTGGTGAAATAAATAACACTGTGGTAGGGTTTTCTTTATTCTTTCATAATTTTTCAACCTTTTTAGGGAAGCCTGGGATTTACATTGAAGATGTCTATGTGAAAAAGGAATACCGACATCAAGGGTTAGGAAAAAGTTTTTTCCGTTTTATCGCTCAATTGGCTCGAGAACGGGGCTGTGGAAGAATGGAATGGAGCGTTCTTGACTGGAATAAATCAGCTATTCAATTTTACCAATCTTTAGGTGCTGAACCTCTCAACGAGTGGACG